>CAKTKV010000041.1 GCA_934572355.1 uncultured Oscillospiraceae bacterium | reverse complement strand
GACACATTGTCGCGCCCCGCCTCCTCGTCGACCGAGATGCGGCAGTACCCGGCAATGTCAAAGTGTTCTCTCATTTGTGTTCTCCCTCCTACTGAACTATTTCCATTTTGGAAACAGTTGAACCGCACATCTTCATTACAATGAAATTATATATGAAATCCTATGGTCGCAGACAACATTGTAACATGGGTGCTCTCGGAAAGCAACAGGAGAGAATAAATCTACACTTTACACTATACTCTAAAATGGTTTACATTTTTGCGAAGATAATGACCGACGCGTTGGTCTGTCCTCTGGCAACGCTGCCGAAGTATCTCGGGCTGAGGCCGCAGAGCTCCGCGGCTTTCTCGTAGCTGAGATCACGGCTGCGGCACAGCTGAAGGATGGACGTGGATAGGTCTTTTGAAAACATCTTTTACACTCTCTTTCTATTCAAGATGTTTCCAGCATAGGAGCAGTATGCTGCCAACTCAAGGAGCAATACTGCCTAATTTTCTCTTTTTCTCCATTTTCTTACAAAAATTCTAAAATCTCAAGCAGCCATTTTAGTATACGGCAAAGGCGTGGGCGGCACACCACCCACGCCTCTCTGCTTTTTTCGTTTAGCTCTGCCCCAACTATTGACACAGAACTCAATTAGCCTATATCACTCTTACGCGCAGCACGTCGCTCATCGCGCGGATCGATGCGGCGGTCTCCTCGCCTATTCTTTCGCCGAGGTCGACGATCGTGTATGCGTACTCGCCGCGCGGCTTGTTTATCATGTGCTCGACGTTTATGTTCAGGTCGCTGATATAGTCGAGGATGCGCGTGATCATTCGCGGCACATTGCGGTGAATGACGCACAGGCGGCACACGCCCATGCGGCTGAGCGTCGCGTCCGGGAGGTTGACGGAGTTCTTTATGTTCCCGTTTGCGAGGTAGTCGTACAGTTCCTGCGCTGCCATCTCCGCGCAGCGGTCCTCGCTCTCCGGAGTGCATGCGCCGAGGTGCGGCATCGCGATGACGTTCGGTGCCTTGAGTATCACCTCGTTCGGGAAGTCCGTCACATACTTTGCTACCTTGCCGCTCTTCAGCGCTTCCGTCATTGCCAGATCGTCCACGACCTCCGCGCGCGATTCGTTCACTATGCGCACGCCCTGCTTCATCTTCGCAAAGGCGGCGGCGTTGAACATCTCATGCGTCGTCTCCGTGTAGGGGACATTGATGCTTATATAGTCGCAGTTTTCGTATATCGTCTCGATGTTCTCCGCGCGGATGACCTCGCGTGAGAGCCGCCACGCCGCGTCTACCGACATGAACGGGTCATAGCCGTAGACCTCCATGCCCAGCTCCAGCGCGACGTTCGCGACCAGCGCACCGACCGCGCCGAGACCGACCACGCCGAGAGTCTTGCCCAGAAGCTCCGGGCCGGCAAACGCCGACTTGCCCTTTTCCACCAGCGCGGGTATCTCATCGCCGCGGCCGGCAATGGAGCGCACCCAGTCAATGCTGCCGAGGATGTCGCGCGAGGCCATGACGAGCGAGCATATCTCCTGCTCCTTGACGGCCTCGGCGTTCGCGCCGGGGCTGTTGAAAACGACTATGCCGCGCTCGGCGCACTCCTCCGTCGGGATGTTGTTGTAGCCCGCGCCGGCTCTCGCTATGCCAAGCAGGTTCTCTCCGAAGTCATAGCCGTGCAGATCGGCGCTGCGTATCAGCAGCCCGTCCGGGTTTTCTACCGCCGCGCCGACCTCGCAGCCGCGCTTTTCCAGCACTCCGATGCCCTGCCCGGAGATTGTGTTCATTGTCTTTATCTTAAACATGGTGCCCTGCTTCAAACTCCTTCATGTATTCGACCAGCGCCTTCGCGCCCTCGACCGGCATCGCGTTGTAGAGCGACGCGCGCATGCCCCCGGCCAGCTTGTGTCCCTTGAGGTTCAGCAGCCCTCTTTCGGATGCTCCTTTTATGAACTCCGCGTCGAGTCCGTCGTCTCCCGTGCGGAAGGTGACGTTCATATAGCTGCGTGAATCCGCCTGCGCGTGCGCCTTGAAAAGCCTGCTGTTGTCAAGGAAGTCGTAGACGATCCCCGCACGTTCCCTGCGCAGCTCCTCCATTGCCTTGACGCCGCCCTGCGCCGTCACCCAGTCGAGCGTGAGCGAGAGCATGTATATGCACCAGCACGGCGGCGTGTTGAGGAGCGAGTCGTTCTCTATCATCGTCCTGTAGCTCATTATCTGCGGCGTGTACGGCAGCTCGCGCCCTGCCAGCGCCTTGTCTATTATCACGACCGTCAGCCCCGCGGGAGCCATGTTCTTCTGCGCCCCGGCGTAGATAAGCCCGTATTTTGACACGTCGACATACCTTGAGAGAATATCCGAGGACATGTCGCACACCATCGGCGCGGGAGCTTCCGGAACGTACTGCCACTCCGTCCCGCAGACGGTGTTGTTCGCGCAGTAGTAGAAGTACTTCGCCCCGTCGGAGAAGCTCAGCTCGCTCTGTCCGGGTATGCGGTCAAAGCCCGTGTCGGCAGTCGATGCGGCAATGTGTACCCTGCCGTACTTCTCCGCTTCCTTTGCCGCCTTGTTTGAGAAGTTCCCGGTCACGGCGTAGTCCGCCGTGCCGTCCTCGATGAGGTTCATCGGTATCGCGGCAAACTGCGCCGTCGCCCCGCCCTGCAGCAGCAGTATCTCGTGCGTGTCGGGCACCTCCATCAGCGCCTTGAGCTTTGCCTTAGCACTCTCGTGTATCTCCTGAAACAGCGCGCCGCGGTGGCTCATTTCCATCACGGACATGCCGCTGCCGTGGTAGTTCAGCAGCTCCGCCGCCGCCGTCCTGAGTGCCTGCTCCGGCATGACCGACGGCCCCGCCGCAAAGTTATATACCTGTTCTCTTTCCAATTCCATCACCCTTTGAGTATTCACATATAAGTTCATTCTAACGTTTTGCCCCGCGGCTGTCAATCGAGGATATCCCCAATTCTTCGACCTCCGCGCCCCGGCAATTTGTTGCTTTATCTCTTCCTTTAGTCTATTATCTCACCTGTCAGCAGCTCACCGTCCACGCCGGTTATGCGCACCTGGTTTATGCTGCCGCGCAGCTTCTCACCCGGCGCTTCCACGCGCAGATAGGTGTCGCTGTGGCCGCTGAAGCCGTCGCCCTCCGCCGTCTCGAACAGCACCGGCAGCGTCTGCCCAAGGCTGCTTTCCATGAACTCGCGGTGCATCTTATCGGCAACGCGCTGCGCCTCGTGTGAGCGCTTTGCCTTGACGGCGCTGCTCAATTGCCCCTCCATCTTGTCCGCCGGCGTTCCGGGGCGGCGGGAGTACGGGAAGATGTGCATATCCGAGAACGCGCACTTCTCTATGAACTCAAGCGTCTGCGCGTGATCCTCCTCGGCTTCCCCGGGAAAACCGACTATCAGGTCACAGGTCAGCGCGCAGCCGGGGAAATACTCCCGCAGCAGCTCCGTCGCGCGGAAGAAGCGCGCGGTGTCGTACTTGCGGTTCATGGCCTTGAGCGTCCTGTCGCACCCGGATTGGAGCGAAAGATGAAAGTGCCGGCATATCTTCCCCGTCGCGGCAAGGCGGCGGCAGAAGTCCTCGGTTATCACCGTAGGCTCAAGGGAACTCAGCCGTATGCGCATATGGGGCGCGGCCTCGGCGACCGTCTCTATCACGTCCGCAAGCCCCGGCTTTCCCGGCAGGTCTACGCCGTAGGACGCGACCTCTATCCCCGTCAGCACGATCTCTCTGTAGCCCTCTCTGTCGAGCTTCGCCGTCTCCGCGGCGGCATCCTCAAGCGGCAGGCTGCGCAGGCGTCCGCGGGTGTAAGGGATGATGCAGTAGGTGCAGAAGTTCACGCACCCGTCCTGTATCTTCAGCATCGCGCGCGTCCTGCCCGCGACGGCACCCGCCGGCAGCACCTCAAACTCGCGGCGCTTGAACGGCTCATCGATATCGCGGCTGCCCTCGCCGGTGCCATAGGCTTTCTCCACCGCCTCTACGAGCTTTCCCCTATCCGCCGCGCCGAAGATTACGTCCGCGCCGAGCTGCGCGACCTCCTCGGGTTCTATCTGCGAATAGCACCCGCATACCGCGACTATGGCTCCGGGGTTTTCCTCCTTAAGCCGGCGTATCACCTGGCGGGATTTGCGCCCGCTCTCGGCGGTCACGGCGCAGGTGTTTATTATCACGGCATCCGCAAGCTCGCCGGGTACGGCGGGCTCATGCCCGTGCTGCTGCAAAAAACTTTCCATCGCCTGCGTCTCATACTGGTTGACCTTACAGCCGAGAGTGGATATAATATATTTCATCGTTTTCTCCTATTCTGTAATATTGGAGTATAGCTATGGAACACTATCTTGATAATTCAGCCACCACGCGTGTCTGCCCGGAAGCTGCGCAGGCCGCGCTCAGAGCAATGACGGAGGTCTACGGCAACCCAAGCTCCACCCACACCAAGGGCAGAGAGGCAAAGCAGCTGCTCGATGCTTCCAGAAAGCTCGTCGCAAGTGCTATGGGCTGCGCACCTTCGGAGCTTATCTTCACTTCCTGCGGCTCGGAGAGCGATAACTGGGCACTTCTCAGCGGTGCCGAAGCAATGCGGCGCCGCGGCAATCACATAATCACCTCCGCCGTCGAGCATGACGCGATACGCAAAAGTGCCGAAGAGCTCGAGCGCCGCGGCTATGACGTGACCTATCTCAAGCCCGACAGCACCGGGTCTATCCCCGTCGATGCCGTGAAAAACGCACTCCGCCCTGATACTATACTCGTTTCTCTGATGCTGGTCAATAACGAAACCGGTGCAATAAACGATATTTCTTCAGTTTCCAAGCTTTTGAAGTCCTCAGGCTCTCCGGCTCTGCTACATACCGACGCCGTTCAGGCTTTTATGAAGATACCCTTTACGCCGAAATCGCTGGGCGCGGACATGATAAGCGTCAGCGGTCATAAGATCCATGCGCCGAAAGGCATCGGTGCGCTTTACGTCCGCTCCGGTCTCCGTCTCAAGCCGTACATAATGGGCGGCAGTCAGGAGGACGGGCGGCGCGCCGGTACCGAAGCTATGCCGCAGATAGCCGCCTTCGGCGAGGCCTGCCGCATTGCAAAGGAAAACCTGGCCGAAAACGCCGCGAAGATGGCCGCTTTGCGCCAGCTGACCATAGACACGCTCACTCCCGCGATCCCCGAGCTTCAGGTCATCAACGGCGCAGCGCCGCACATCCTCAGCATCTCTCTCCCCGGCTGGCGCAGCGAGGTCCTCATGAACTTCCTCGAAGCGCGCGGGGTCTATGTTTCCCGCAGCTCCGCCTGCAAGAAGGGCGCGCGCAGCCACGTGCTCGAAGCCATCGGGCTTGACTCCCGCGTTATCGACGGGGCGATACGCATAGGGCTCTGCCGCTATAACACCGAGGAGGATATCCGCGCGCTGTGCGATGGGCTCATCGAAGCTCACTCCACACTCGCGCACAGATGAACCGGGTGACCACAGCTTGACCCCCGTTAAGCCGTAGTAAAGAATCTTAACACGGACGCCGTTAAAAAATGGTGTCCGTGTTTTTTTGCCGAAATCCGGAAAACTTTGATGTTTCTCAATTTTCTTCTACAAAGCTCTTGCAATTACGAATGGGTTCTGCTATACTTCGTGTTAAGGAAACGTTAAGAAAAGCGTCTCTCGCATAAATTTACCGTAAAGGAGTGAGAAGCAATGGAACCTGCCGGAATAGTTATTTGCGCGATATTCGGCTGCATGATAGTTTACCTCGTAGTTTCGAGGATCGTCGAAGCTAAGAATAAAAAGAAGGGTGCAGCTGCACCTGAGGCAACTGCCGCGGAAGCAAAGGAATAAACCGTAAAACCGCCGCGGATCGTTTGATCCGCGGCGGCTGTTGCGCTTTACGCAGTAAACAGGACGGAGCAACGCTCCGTCCTGTTTTCATATATTCATCTGATTACGCTTCTACGAAAGCATCCTTGCCGAGGCCGCAGACCGGGCAGACCCAATCTTCGGGAACGTCCTCCCAGGCGGTGCCGGGAGCAATGCCGCCATCGGGATCGCCGAGGGCAGGATCATAAACATAGCCGCAGGGGCATTCAAACTTAGCCATTATATTTTCTCCTTACTTGAAATAGCGGTTCAGCAGACCCTCGAATGCTCTGCCGTGGCGGGCTTCGTCGCGCGCCATCTCATGGATAGTATCGTGCAGAGCGTCGAGATTATACTTCTTGCAGAGCTTTGCAAGCTCGAACTTGCCGGCGGTCGCGCCGTTCTCGGCCTCGACGCGCATGGTCAGGTTCTTCTTGGTGCTGTCGGTGATGACCTCACCCAGAAGCTCGGCAAACTTTGCAGCGTGCTCGGCCTCCTCAAGGCCGGCCTTCTCCCAGTACAGGCCGATCTCGGGATAGCCCTCGCGGTGCGCGACGCGCGCCATTGCAAGGTACATGCCGACCTCGGTGCACTCGCCCTGGAAGTTTGCTCTCAGACCCTCGATGATCTCATTGCGCACCTCTTCGGGAACATCCGCGCCGAACTGCTTGCCGACGCCGACAACATGCTCCGCTGCCCAGCTCATGCCTTCCTTCTGCTCGATGAACTTGGAACCGGGAACCTTGCACTGGGGGCAGAACTCAGGGGGAGTATCTCCCTCGTGAACATAACCGCATACGGGGCAAACCCATTTCTTCATAGTAAATTCCTCCTCAAGTAAATTCTTTATTATCTCAATACATATATCTCTTACCGCAGCTATGCGGGTAAAAGCAAATTCATTCAGCCGCGGCGCGGCAGTTGGGGCACAGGCCGCTGACCGTCAGCGTATGGCTCTCCGGCAGGCAGCCGAAGCGGCGCTCTATCTCGCCGTACATCCCGCCTATCGCATCCTCAAGCTCGAGCAGGTCAATGACCCGGGCGCAGCGGCGGCAGATGAAGTGCGTGTGCGGCTCGACCCTTGCGTCATAGCGCTCCTGCCCGTTCACATGGGCAACACTCACGACCAAGCCCTCCTCCGCCAGCACCGACAGGTTCCTGTACACCGTGCCGAGGCTCAGCTCCGGGTACTCCGGCTTGAGAGTGTTATACAGCATCTCCGCCGTTGGGTGCTCAGTCGTCGCGCGCAGGGCAGCAAGCATCGCCTCGCGCTTGCGGCTCTTTTTCCTCACGGTCTCCATGCTGTTCCTCCTCTCAAATCAATAATGATTCTTATTACTGGAATTAATATAGCACAGCTTCCCGGTTTTGTAAAGGGGTAAAATAAAAAATTTTTCGATTTTTTATTCCGCCGCTTCTTCCGCCGGTTCCCCCACATCGACCAGCTCACACAGCGCCGGGGCGACGGCATTGCCGAAGAGCCGGATCGCGGCGAGGGCTTCCTGCAATGTGTTGCCGCTGCTGCCTACCTCGACGATGAGCGAGCCCGTGCTCAGGTGCTGGTTATAGCGCTGGCGCACGAGGTCGACCGGACGCATCAGAGTCGGGTTTGCCTGAGTGACGGCGTTCTGCATATACATCGCGAGAGCGAGATTCTGCCGCCAGTCGGGGTGGGAAAGCCCGCTCTCATCCGTGCCGACGAGGAGCATTATCTGGCTTGCGCACACGCCCTGCTCCTCAGCCATGGTCTTGTACACCACGCCATCGGAGCCCAGCGCGTCTCGGTGGATATCGAGCACTATCCGTATGCTCGGGTAGCTTTCAAGGTACTGCGCAACCGCCGCGCCCGAACGGTTATATGAGCCGGTATAGCTCGGGTAATCATATATGCCGCGGTCATGGATCACATTCAGCCCTGCGCCGGTGAGAATTTCGGTCAGCTCATCACCTATGCGCACGATGTTATAATTTGTATCCTCGGTGCGGTTCGTGTCACTCGCCTCATAATGGTCGAGCCCCGCCTGGGTATAGGCTTCGCTCGAATGGGTGTGAATTATGAGTATCTGCGGCTCGCCATCAGTGAGCGTAAGCTCCGGGCCGTTCTCGATTATCTGCGCCGCGTCGACCCAATACTGCGTCTCGTTCTTTATGCTCAGGCCGCCGCTGATCGTCGTCTCTAAAACCGTCTCGCCGTTGTCGCTTATGAGCACAGTCTCCATGCCGGGCTGCGGCGGCTCCGATACCGGCGGGGTCGTCTCTGCGGCCGGCTCAGTCTCCGGTTCGGGTTCAATGCGCACAGTGAGCGGAGCCGCGGCAGGCACCGGTACGGGAGTCTCTATTGGAACCGCGGCCTCGACCACGGTGACGTTCCTCATTCTTTTCGGCGCGGCGTCGAACCCGAGCCGGTTTTCAAGGCTCGCGTATATCCCGCTCGCCGAGAGAAAATATAAACCCATTGTCGTCAGCCCGCTTATGATAAGCTTGTTGACCCTGCGCAATCTATCACCCGCCCTCTTACAGTATTTCATATAGATAGATATGCCCGCCATCGGAGAAATATCTCAGTGAAATGCATTTCACTTGAAAAAGAACGGGCGGCATGGTATAGTTAGCTTACTATTACAAATATAAAAAGGAGTTTCATATCAATATGAAGATCACATACAAACCCAAGGGAGTATGCTCCCAGCTTATGGATATCGAGGTCGAGGACGGGAAGATCGAGTCCGTCAAGGTAACCGGCGGCTGCTCCGGCAACCTTCAGGGCATTTCCAGTCTCCTCAAGGGCATGGACGTGGACGAGGCCATCAGCCGCATGGAGGGCATCCGCTGCGGCTTTAAGTCGACCTCCTGCCCCGATCAGATCGCGCAGGCACTCAAGCAGTATAAGAATGCGTAAGCCAGCGCTCCGCCATGCGCTGTCCTTGCTGCTGGCCTTGTGTCTGCTGTGCCCCGGTCTTTCCGCGGCGGCGGACGATGGGGACATGCAGTCCATGCCGGTGTATATCGATGGGCTGCTCTCGGCGCGTGCGTGCCTATCCGCTGAGACCGTGTTCCTCCCGCCCGAAGCGGTGTGCGCTGCGTCGGGGCTGAGCATGAGCTGGTCGGAGGATAACGGCACACTGACGCTCTCCGTCCCCGGCGCTGTGCTTACAGGGCACAAGGACGACGGGTACTTTGAAGCGGACGGGAGATACATCTACGCGCCTGACGGCTGGCTCGTCAAGGGCGATGTGCTCTATCTGCCGAGTGACACGATTGAGCGGCTCTTCGGCGTCGAGATCAGCGTCTCCGCAAAGCGTGACCGGCTGGAGCTCTCGACCGATAGGCTCTCCGTCATATCCGGCGGGGCAAACTACTATGAGCTCAATTACGACGCTGAGCTTCTCTACTGGCTGCCGCAAATAATCAACGCCGAAGCGAAGTTTGAGCCGCTTGCGGGACAGATAGGCGTCGGCAGCGTCGTCATGAACCGGCTGAGCTCCCCGGATTTTCCCGACACGATATTTGAAGTGATATACGACACGGAACACACCGTGCAGTTCGAACCGATATCCACCGGCGGCATTTTTCAGGAGCCGACCGAGCAGGCAACTATTGCGGCCTATCTCTGTCTCGAAGGGTATAGCACCGTGGGCGACTGCCTGTATTTCGTGAACCCGGACTTCGGCAGCGGATGGTTTGATTCCTCGCTTGAGCTTGTAGAAACGATCGGCCACCACAACTTTTATAAATGAGAGAGACTATGCTTGAAGAAATTCTGCGCGGCGGCTTTGCAGAGCTCGGCCTTGAGCCTGACGCCAGAGCCGCAGAGCGCTACCGTACATACTACGAAAACCTCGAAGAGACAAACAAGGTCATGAACCTCACCGCGATCTCCGGTGAGGCGGATGTGGCGCGCCTGCACTTTCTTGACTGCGCGGCGCTGCTCGGCATGCAGGACTTTGCGGAGAAGCGCGTGATAGATGTCGGCACCGGCGCGGGCTTTCCCGGCCTTGCGCTGAAGATCGCCTGCCCCGAAATGCAGCTCACGCTGCTTGACAGTCTCGATAAGCGCATCGGCTTTCTGCGCGATACCTGCGCAAAGCTCGGCTTTGACGATGTCGAGTGCGTCCATGCACGGGCGGAGGAGATACCGGACGGATACCGGCAGAGCTTTGACTTCGCCGTGTCCCGAGCGGTCGCAAGGCTGAACCTGCTGTGTGAGCTGTGCCTGCCATACGTAAAGCGCGGCGGAGCCTTCATCGCCATGAAGGGTCCGGAGCTCGACGCGGAGCTTAAAGAGGCCGCAAACGCGATACGGCTTTTGGGCGGCAGCGTCGAGAAGCGGATAGATTACCGCGTCCCCGGTACAGACATCGTCCACAGCGCAATTATTATCCGCAAGGTCTCTGACACTCCGGCAAAGTATCCCCGCCGCTGGGCGCAGATAAAGAAAGCGGCGCTGTAAGACGCATATAAGTACTAAATAACACTGAGCCCTCACCGGTAAACCCGTGAGGGCTCAGCGTTATTATTTTGCTTACCGCATTTCCTCAATGACTTTTTTGAACGCGGGGAGGCTGCGGCGGATCATGTCTGGGTCAACGCAGGTGCTGACGCGGCAGAAGCCGGGGCAGCCGAAGGTATCGGCAGGGACAATGAGCAGGTTCTCGCGCTTTGCAAGCTCTGAGAATGCCAGCGAATCCCCGTTGGGAGCCTTGACCATCATGTAGAACGCACCCTGAGGCTTGACGCAGTCATAGCCCATTTCGGTCAGCGCGTTATACAGAAGACTGCGGTTCTGGTCATAAGCCGCAAGGTCGGGGCGCAGAGCCGTGGCGCGGGCAATGACGAGCTGCATCATGGACGGCGCGCAGACATGGCCGCAGGCGCGGGAAGCACCGGCGACGGCGGCGAAGAGCAGGGCGCTGTCAGTGACGGTATCGGGGATGCATACATAGCCGATACGCTCGCCCGGCATGGAGAGGGACTTGGAGTAGGAATAGCACACGACGGTGTCGCGGTAGATGCTTGGGATAAAGGGCAC
>CAKTKV010000040.1 GCA_934572355.1 uncultured Oscillospiraceae bacterium | reverse complement strand
TCCTTATACATATCGAGCCGCGGCAGGGCGATATTCGTCATGCCGATCTCCTGCCCCTGATAGATAAAGGGCGTGCCGCGCTGGAGAATGTACATGGCGGCGAGCATCTTCCCGCTCTCGTCGTGGTACTTCTCGCTGCCGTAGCGGCTGATGATGCGCGGATGGTCATGGTTCTCGATATACAGAGCGTTCCAGCCGCGCCCTTCGAGCTTGAGCTGCCAATCGGTGAAGGCCTTTTTCATCTTCACGAGATTGAATTTGCTGGGGAGGACTTCGTTATAAAAGCAGTCCGCCTCCATGTGCGAGAAGGCGATCATCTCATCGAGCACGTGCTCCGGCCCCTCGGTGACATAGCTGAGCGCGACATCCGCCGTGGTCATCGGGCTTTCGCCGACGACAAAGCAGTCATAATTACTGAACACGTCACGCTTGAATTCCTTGAGGTAGGCGTGTACCTCCGGACGGTTGGAGTAATACTTCATGCCGTTTGCCGCGGGGAGCTTCGGATACGCATCCGGCAGGCCGGGAGCCTTGGAGACGAAGGTGATAACGTCCTCACGGAAGCCGTCGACACCCATATCCAGCCAGAAGCGCAGGATCTTTTTGACCTCCTCGCGTACGGCGGGATTATCCATATTGAGATCCGGCTGTTTTTTTGCGAACAAATGCAGATAAAATTCGTCTAAGCTACTGTCATACTCCCATGCGCCGCCTTCGAAGAGGCTCGTCCAGTTATTGGGCGGCAGGAGCTTTTTCCCGTTTATCCCGCCGCGGCGGCCGGGACGCCAGAAATAATAATCATGGTAAGGGCTGTCCTTGGACTTGCGGCTCTCCTTGAACCACGGGTGCTCATCCGAGCTGTGGTTCACGACAAGATCCATGAACACCCGCAGGCCGCGCTCATGCGCGCCGTCGAGCACCTGACGGAACACGTCAAGATTACCGTAGTCCGGATGGATGTTCATATAATCGGAAATGTCGTACCCATAATCGGCGTTCGGCGAGGGGTACAGGGGTGAGAACCAGATCGCGTCCACGTTCAGGCTCTTTATATAATCCAGCTTCGACAGCACACCCCACAGATCTCCGATGCCGTCGCCGTTTCCGTCGCAGAAGCTGCGCGGCCAGATATGATACACGGACATCTCCTTATACCACGGCGTAAAAGCCATAATACCCCTCCTCCGCCGACCCGCGCGGTCGGTCGATATACTCTCTGGTGCTTTATATATTAGCACATATAAAGCCCGTTCTCAACAAATATATTTGTTCCTGGGATTTTCCGGTATCTCCCAGGAACGGAATATAATTAACATCTACCATGTTGACAAAAGACCGATTTTGTGCCATTATGCTCTCTGAATATGAACATGATTTAGGTCTTGTGTTTGTGTTTGAAAGGATCTGCTTCTGACTATGAAAAAACTTCTGACTTCGCTGGCCTTTGCTCTGCTGGCCGTCTTTTCGGTTCTCCCCTGCGCTTACGCCGAAGAGTTCGTCCCCCTCGGAAGCTACACCGCCGGTGAAACTCTCAACTGCTATATAAGCAATGTCGACGCCGGGGCGCAGGTCGTCTCTCTCGATCTGCCCACGGGCTGCACACTGGTCGACGACTTCAACGGCGGCACTCGCCGCCTGCTCCTCGGCGGGGCTCCGATCGCGGCAGGAGAGTATGCTTTCTCCATCCAGGTCAGCGGCGCCGAGAGCTACACCATAAACTGCTCGATAGACCTTACTCCCGCTCTGCCGAGCATCCAGACCTGCCAGGACGTTAACTGCGCGCCCGGCAGCAGCGTTCTGCTCTCCGTCAGCGCATCGACAACGGACGGCGGCAGCCTAAGCTATCAGTGGTACACCGGCGTCGGCTTCACGAGCATTCCCATAAACGGCGCGACCGACCCGGTCTACTCCCCCGATACCTCCGCTGACGGTACTACATACTACACCTGCAGCGTCACGAACACGAACAACGGTCTTTCCGTCAGCGCGATGAGCGAGCCGATGATCGTCACCGTGGCAACGCCAAGGGTCGTGTCCATCTCCATTGACGGCATGCCCTCGACGACGCGGTATCAGGTAGGCGACGCGCTCAACCTCAGCGGCATGCGCCTTCAGGTCAATTACGACAACGGCAGCAGCGAGATCGTCTCCCAGGGCTACACGGGCGAACCCAACGTTTTTAATGAGGCCGGGACGCAGACCGTGACTATACGCTATGGCGGCGCGATGTGCTACTTCTACGTAACGGTGGAAAACAAGGAAGCCGTCGTTGACGGCATCGGCGTTGTCACCCTGCCGAAGAAGACCCAGTACAAGGTCGGCGACAACCTCGAGACCGAGGGGCTTTCCATCCGCGCCTACGCCGGTAACTCCCACTATGACATTTCCACCGGGCTTGACTGCTCGCCCACGGTGCTGAACACCGCCGGCAGCCAGACCATAACCGTTAGCTACGCCGGTAAGACCTGCACCTTCACGGTAAAGGTCGAGGAGGAAAAAGAGGTCGTCCAGACTGTGACCGTGGCGGCGCGTCCGACGAAGATCGAGTACACCGTCGGTGACAGGCTCGACAGCACAGGGCTCACCCTCCGCGTCGTCACCAATAAGGGCACGAACGAAATTACCTCCGGCTTCACCTGCACCCCCAAGGTGCTCACGACTGCCGGTACGCAGACCGTGACGGTCGTATACGGGCAGTACACCTGCACCTTTGACGTGACCGTCAAGGCAGCGTCGCCCAGCCCCTCGCCGACGCCTACACCCACGCCGTCGGCTTCGCCTGCGGTCTCCGCGTCTCCGTCCGTCAGCCCCGGCGCGGTATCGTCCAGCCCCACGGCAGGCCGCCATGACAGCAGCAGCAACTCCGTAAGTGCGGTCGTAAAGGTCGGGCTCATAGTTGCGGTGCTGGCCTTGGCAGGGCTCGCGGGCTGCGTCTACGTGCTCCAGAAGAAGGGCAATGTCGACTTCCTGTCCATGTTCACGGGCAAGAACAGGCAGGATCGCGGCAGACATTGATGATGTATCTGTAAAGGATGCGCCGGAAAGTTTTCCCGCGCATCCTTTTTTCTTGCGTACAGCGGCAAGCTGTTTTATAATCATACTATCTGGTTCTTCGGGAGGCGGTGATGGCCGTGCAGCTAAAAACAAAAAGAACTTCCGTAATACTGTGCAGGGTGTTCTGCCTTATCCTCGTGTGTGTCCTCGCATATAACTGGCAGAGGATATTCTACTTAGAGTGTATTGACGGCATGATCTCCGACGTGCCGAACCATGTGAAGCTCGCCATGGGGCACAATGATTACGGCCTGTCCTCATACCTCATCCGCTTCCTTTACGGTACTTTCGGCGAGCACCGGGGGCAGACGCTCCTGAGCCTGTGCCTTGCGGCGAATAACGTTGTCGGGCTGTTCACGGTCTGGCTGCTCGTGCGCCGGCTGCTGCCGGAGCTTGATGGCAGCTTCGCGTTTCTCGCCGTCGTGCTCGCGGCGCTGTGCGGCCCGTGGATCATACCCGGGTACCAGACAGAAATGTACCTCGGCGTATATAACGGCAACGTCTACCACAACATGACCGTGCTCTTCAGCCGCACGTTTATCCCGTTCGTTTTCCTGTTCTTCTTTGACTGCTGGGATAAGCGGCACGGCAGGATAGCCTTTCTCCCGTGGCTGGGTATGGCGCTGAGCTTTCTCATCGCAACGCTCTTCAAGCCGAACTTTGCCTTCGCGTTCATCCCGATGCTCGCGGTGATGCTGCTTGCCGACTTTATAAAATACCGCGCGCGGTATTTTATAAATGATGTTATCCTCGGGCTCTCCGTCGTCCCGGCGGGGCTTGCCTGTATATGGCAGTACCTTGTCCTGTTCTCCGGCGACTTTGCGGGCACCTCCTCAAGCGTCGCGCTGCGGCTGCTGCTTGGCACAGCGGGGCTCTCGGCGCTCATAATGTACCTGCGCAGCCTGCTGCTGCCGGTGTATTCCCTCGCGCTGCAAGCGCCGAAGGAGAGTGAGGCAAAGCATATCTGGCTCATCGTTATATGCGACGCTGTTGCGATCCTTGAAGCCTGCGTCCTGACCGAGACGGGCTTTCGCGCAAACGACGGCAACTTTGACTGGGGCAGCCTCGCGCTCTATCCGATCCTGTTCTCCGTCTCCATCGCGCTGCTGATGCGTCTGCTGCAAGGCACAGACTGGAAAGACCGCGGCGCGGCGGCCAAGGCGGTGCTCGGCATCGTCCTGCTGTTGGGACACATCGCGGTCGGCGTATACTGTCTCTACCGCGCGCGCTATGGCGGGTACTACTGGTTCTACTTCTGAATATAGGTTGGATTTCACCGTGGGCTGCTATTGGGCAGCCCACGATTTTTATTTCAATATCATTTCTCTGTGCAGAAGCTGCATTGCGCGCGGCTGCTCCGCTTCCTCCACAAGGACGCTTATTCTCCCGTCGCCGACGTTGCCGGAAAGCACCTCTATCCCCTCCGCCGCGAGCAGCAGCACCGCCCGTGACAGCGCCGCGGCGTCCGCCGCTTTGCCGGCGAGACTTATTTCGCCGCTGGCGCGGCTGCGCGTTATCCCGGCAAAGTCCGGGCGGCTGCCGTCGCGCAGCGCGCGCACCTGCGAGCCGGGCGCGTCGGTAAACGATGAGAGCAGATGTATCACAACGGAGTTTGCCATCGCAAGCTCCACGGATTTCGCGTGGAGCACCTGTGACCCGGCCTCGGCAAGGGCGAGCATATCCCGGTAATCTATCGCGTCGAGCTTCACCGCGTCCGGTATCAGGCGCGGGTCGGCGGTATATATGCCGTCGACGTCGGTATAGATCTCGCAGCAGTCACTTTCGAGCGCCGCGGCGAGGGCAACTGCCGTCGTGTCCGAACCGCCGCGGCCAAGGCTCGTTATATCCCCGGCGGCGCACACGCCCTGAAAGCCCGTCACGACCGGGACCCTGCCGCGGCTCAGCGCCTCCCTTATTCTCACCGGCGCGATGAGCCGTATGTCGCTGTCGCCATAGCGACAGTCGGTGTATATCCCCGCCTGCCACCCGGCAAGGGACACAGCCGGCATGCCGAGGCTCTCCATCGTCATGACTAGCAGTGCCGCCGACTGCTGCTCGCCGGTGGTGATGAGTGCGTCCATTTCACGCGGGGAGGGCTTGGCGCCAAGCACGCGCGCCCTGTCCGCAAGAAGGTCAGTAGTATCGCCCATTGCCGAGACTACGACCACAACTTCGTTTCCGTTCTGCCGCTGCCGCATACAAATGCCTGCCGCGCGGCGCAGCCTGTCTCCGTCCGCTATGGAGCTGCCGCCGAATTTTTGCACTATAAGCATTTCTTTTCCTCCAGTGCCGCAGATTACAGTGCGGGCGCGGCACAGAAAGCACCGGCCCAATCCATTATATACAGCGCCGCGGCCGGGGGTTCGATGAATAAAAATCGGTATAAACGGCAAATATTACCGGGAGAAAAATCGACGGGTGGTGAGGAAATGCAGGAAAAGCTTGCCGGATATTTTGCGCTGCTGCTGTACGCGGCGGGGACAGTCGGCCTCGTGTGGCTGTGCGTGCGGTTCATACTGCCGTGGGCAGCGCCGTTCATAACGGCATACCTGCTGGCGGCGCTGCTCGAAAAGCCCGTGGGCTATCTCTCCCGACACGGCTGGAGACGGGGCGCTGCGGCGGCACTGTGCGTGCTGCTGACGCTCGCGCTGCTTTTGTGGGCGGCGGCCTCGCTCGTGCTCAAGGGCGTCGGCACGGTCACGGAGTTCATGCAGAGCGTACCGGGGCTCATGAGCCTCATCGAGCAGAAGCTCTTGGAGCTTGAGAACCGCGCCATGGACTACATCGGCAGCGCTCCAGAGGGCACGGCGGCTTATCTTGAGACGGCAGCCTCATCCCTTGGGGACATGCTCTATTCCCTGCCCGCGGCGATATCAAAGCAGGCCATCGCCTTTCTCTCACGCACGGCACAGGCAAGTCCCGATACTCTGCTGTTCATCGTGACGGCGGGGATCGGCACTTATTTTATTTCCGCGGCCTTTCCGAAGATAAACGCCTTTATCCTTGCGCAGCTGCCCGCGGGCTTCCGCCAGCGCCTTGAGGGGCTGGGCGCCGACCTGCGCGGTAGCTTCGGCGGCTTCATGCGCGCCCAGCTCATACTTATGGCGATGACCTTTATAGAGCTGCTCATCGCGTTTCTGCTGCTCGGCGTGCGCGGCGCGCTCGGCATCGCCGCCGTGACAGCGCTTATAGACGCGCTGCCGGTGTTCGGCACGGGCGTGGTGCTGGTGCCGTGGGCGGTGTTCTGTCTGCTGCTCGGCAACACTGGGCGGGCAATTGGTCTCATCGTATGCTGGGCGCTCGTCAACCTCGTGCGCAGCTGCACACAGGCAAAGCTCCTCGGCGATCAGATAGGGCTTGACCCAATAGCCTCGCTCGCGGCGATATACGTCGGCTGGCGCGTATGCGGCGTGTGGGGGATGCTGCTGTTCCCGATCCTGCTGGTGACAGTCCAGCAGCTCAACGACCGCGGCGTGATAAGACTATGGAAAAGCGTATAAAAATGCAGCGTCTGGAAACAGACGCTGCATCAATTTTGTACTTATCAGAAATCGGCGTTGCCGGTCGTGCGGGGGTGGAGCTCAACATCGCGGATGTTGCTCACGCCGGTGAGGTACATGACCATACGCTCAAAGCCGAGGCCGTAGCCCGCGTGACGGCAGCTGCCGTAGCGACGCAGGTCGAGGTACCACCAGTAGTCCTCCTTCTTGAGCCCCAGCTCGTCCATGCGCTTTTCGAGCATTTCGAGACGCTCCTCGCGCTGGCTGCCGCCGATGATCTCGCCGATGCCGGGGACGAGGCAGTCCGCCGCCGCGACGGTCTTGCCGTCGTCGTTCAGGCGCATGTAGAAGGCCTTGATATCCTTGGGGTAATCGGTGACGAATATGGGCTTTTTGAACACTTCCTCGGTCAGGTAGCGCTCATGCTCGGTCTGAAGATCGATGCCCCATTCGACGGGGTACTCGAACTTTCTGCCGCTGTTCTTGAGTATCTCGACTGCTTCGGTATAGCTCACGCGGCCGAAGTCGTTGCTGACAACGTTGTGCAGTCTCTCAAGCAGGCCCTTGTCGACAAAGGAGTTGAAGAACTCCATCTCCTGCGGGCAGCGCTCCATAGTGCGGTTGATGATGTACTTGACCATCGCCTCGGCAGTGTCCATATAATCGTTGAGATCGGCAAAGGCCATTTCCGGTTCGATCATCCAGAACTCGGCGGCGTGGCGCTGGGTGTAAGAGACCTCGGCGCGGAAGGTGGGGCCGAAGGTGTAAACATCGCCGAAAGCCATGGCGAAGTTCTCGGCATTGAGCTGGCCGGAAACGGTCAGGCTCGTCGGCTTGCCAAAGAAGTCCTTGCTGTCGTCAACAGTGCCGTCCTCCTTGAGGGGGAGGTTATTGAGATCGAGCGTGGTGACGCGGAACATCTCGCCCGCGCCCTCGCAGTCGGAGCCGGTGATGATGGGGGTGTTGACATACACGAAGCCGCGCTGCTGGAAAAACTCATGCACCGCCTGCGCGGCGACGCTGCGGACGCGGAAGGTGGCGGAGAAGAGATTGGTGCGCGGTCTGAGGTGCTGGATCGTGCGCAGGAACTCCACGCTGTGGCGCTTCTTCTGAAGGGGATAGTCCGGTGTGGACGCGCCCTCGACGGTAATCTCATCGGCTTTCAGCTCAAAGGGCTGCTTTGCCTCCGGGGTGAGAACAAGCGTGCCGTGGACGATAAGGGCAGCGCCTACGTTCTGCTTTGCGATCTCTTCGTAATTATTCAGGGAGCTCCTCTCAAATACGACCTGCAGCGACTTGAAGCAGCTGCCGTCATTAAGCTCGATAAACCCGAAGTTTTTCATGTCGCGGACGGTTCTGACCCAGCCGCAGACTGTCATGCTCTGGCCGCCGAGGGCCTTTGCATCGGCAAAGATGCCGGAAATTTTCTGACGTTTCATTTGGCGCTCTTCCTTTCTTTGTGCCTGTGGGCACGCATATTTTTAAAAGCAGCACTGGTTTCCGCGAAAACCGGTGCTGCATTATTATATATATTATGGTCGGATATTGCAAGGTTTAATTGCGTTTTCCGGGAAAATCAGAAGATCATCTGCACAGGGCACTCATAATTTTTGAGCGTGATGTCCTGATATTCGCCGCCGGCCTCGCCGTCGCGCGTCCATGACACCGGCTTATCGAAGATGAACCGCGCCTGACGGGTGTGGAGAATGAGGAGGTTTTCGCTGTCAAAGCGCTGGGACAGCACACTCTCGACGATCTCGCCGAAGCCCGCGACGCTGCCGGGGTTCTTCACCAGCACGAGCTCACTCATCCCGTCGCCGAGGCAGACCATCTCGCTCGGCAGACGGACTATGCCCGCGACAGAGGTGGAGTTTGACATGCTGCCGTAGAGAAGATCCGCTTCCACAACGCCGCCGTCATACTCGACGCGGGTCTTATAGCTCTCTATCTTCCCGAGCTGCTGCGCGCCCTGGAGCACATAGGCCAGGTGCCCCAGCCTCTTTTTCTGATCCTGCGGGGTGGCGTAGCTCACCTCGGTGAACGCGCCGAAGGCCGCGATATAGGCAAAGTATTTATCATCCCCGAAGCCGCCGACATCAAAGGGGTGCGCCGTGCCGTGGACTATCCTGCGCGCCGCGCCGACCGTGTCGTTCTTCGGCAGGCCGAGCGTCGCTGCGACATCGTTCGCCGTGCCCATGGGCATGTACCCGACAGGGGGCGGAGAGTCAAGCTGCATGAGCCCGGCGAGCGCCTCGCTGAGCGTACCATCCCCGCCGATGCAGGCGACAGTATCGAAGTTCCCCGCATGGTGCGCGGCAAACTCCGTCGCTTCCCCGCGCCCGGAGGTGAAGAACAGCGTCGTCCTGTACCCGCCGAGGTCGAGCGTATGCAGCGCTTCGGCAAAATTTACCTTATATCCGCCGCGTCCCGCCGCGGGATTTACTATGAGCATCAGTTTCTTTTCCATGTTTCTCTTACCTCGGCGCTCTCAGTTCATTTTGATGATATACCCCGTCGCGGTCTTTTCCACCGGGCGGTTTTCAATGTTCAGGATATCGACGATGACCATGCCGTCAATATCGTCCTGATACGTATAGGTCAGCGTGCCGGTGACGTAAATGTACTCAGGCCGCTTCTCCGGGTACAGCTCAAGATACTCCCGCAGCCGCCGTGCTGAGGGCTCAGGCTTATCGTAATTTGTCCAGAGGGAGTTGTTTGCGCTGCGCTTTGCGTCCCCGAGGGGGAGCCAGACAGTGTCGCTCACGTAAAGGACATAGTCACCGGCGGCGTTTCTCATCTCCTCGGTATCGTCAAGGAGCGCATAATAATCCTCCGCATGCTCGCACGAGGTGATGAGCCCTTTCTGCACGCCGCGGTCAATACGCGTGTCGAGCATTGCGAAGCGCTCGTCATGGAAGAAGTTATTTGAATATGTGGCGTACACTTCAAGGCCGAGCTGAGAGACCAGCAGCAGACACAGCGCGCCCAGCATGAGCACCGCCGCGGTCTTTCCCTTGCCCGCGCCGCGGTACTCCGCAAGAAGCTCCCCGGCTATATTGCAGATAAAGAACGCGCTTGCGGCGGTGCATATAGAAGCGCCGCTGCACAGCGCCAGATAGCGCAGGCTGGAGGAATGGTGCATGCAGACAGCATAGATGATCCCGGGGACGAACATGAGCGTGAATATTTTTTTCTGCCTTTTCTCCGAGAGCACATAGGCGGCAAGGCCGAGAATATTGAGCGGCAGCATCAGTTCATTTGAAATGTTGCTGCGCACAAAGGGCAGGCAGTACACGACCGCCAGCACCGCGGCCGCCGCAAGATAGAGCTTCCTGTGCGGAAGCCTGCGCTTATCGAAAAGCATCGCAGCGGCAAGCACGCCGAATGCCGCAAGGCAGCCGAGCGCAAGGCGCGAAGAGGTTACGGTGCAGTATATCACGTTCTTTATGAGCCACGTCAGCGGCTCCGGCCTGTGCTCAGGGTCACCGAAAACATATTGGAACGAGCCCAATATTTCACCAAGACTCGCGCGGCTGAACACGAAGGCGCAGAACAGGATAAACAGCGTGCCCGCACCGAACGCGCTCCACATGAGCGAGCGCGGCGCGAAGGCGCAGCCGCCGAAGCCCTCACCGGTACCGTGGCCGCGCTTTCTCATAAGCGCCAGAGCCAGCACCGCAAGAGCGTATATGATATATATCGCCACGGCAAAGGGGCAGTTCAGAACGAGCACGGCGATAAAGACGCCCGCAAAGTACATATCCGCCGCTGGGTGCTTTTCCGCAGTCAGCATAAGCACGCAGACGAGCGCGAGGCTCATGAGCCCCATGACGTTATAGGACGTGTTCCTTATGCCGAGCGGGGAATAGACAAACAGAAACAGCGAAGCAAACAGCGCGCCCCACGGGGATATCCGCCGAGTGCGCAGGTAGATGAAAAGCGTCACAGCCGCGCTGATCGCGACATAATAATACCTGAAGCTCAGGATGATCCCGTCGGTCGACGGATCCAGCGCGAGGCGGAGCTTCATGAGCGGGAGCAGCGCAAAGGCGAAGAGCTGCCCGCAGTTCCAGTCATCCGTAAAGAAGCAGTCGCCCTGCACAAACCTATAAGGCTCGGCAACGTAAAAGGCCTCGTCGGAGCCCGCCCAGCCGTAAGGCGCAAGAAATATAAAGTATGCCAGCAGGCAGACGAAAACGAGAAAAAACGCCGCGTCCGGGAGCTGTATCATGCGCTTATCCTGCGCTTTGAGTTGAAGCATAGAGCTTTTCCTTCTCTTCCCGCCGGGAACTCCGGCTCAATTCTTCAGGCTGTGCAGCGGGGCGGGGATGCGCCCGCCGCGGGCGATGAACTCCGCGGCGCTGCCGTCATGCAGCGGCATTATCGGCGCTGAACCGAGAAGCCCGCCGAAGTCTACCGTATCGCCCACCGTCTTGCCCTTTGCCGGGATGATGCGCACGGCGGTGGTCTTGTTGTTGACCATGCCTATCGCGGCCTCATCGGCAATGATGGCGGAGATGGTATCGGCGCT
>CAKTKV010000039.1 GCA_934572355.1 uncultured Oscillospiraceae bacterium | reverse complement strand
ATCGGCGGCAGTCCAGCCTCACATTCCGGCAGAGCATCGCCGCGGGTCAGTGCGGCGATGACAGAGAGAACAAAAGTTGTTTTGCCTTTGCCGGGGTTTCCCTTGAGAGGGACACCGGCATGGGGACGTTAGGAAAAGATCTATTCGACATTAGAAGACCGCGCAGAAATACAAAAGTCGAGTTTGGTGAATCATGCTATTGGGTCGAATCGAATCCAGCGCCGCAGCCATACGGAACTATACTCACGGAGATCCTTAACCTTGACACTGCGCCGTATCAAGCGGTGATGGATAGGCTCGACGACATCGTAAAAAACAAGAACAGCAGGGGTGTCTTTCACGTCCAATAAGAATAAAATCTGAACTTTTTTGAAAGTTCAGATTTTCAAGCAGACTGGCAAAATACTTTTTTGACAGTCTGAAAGCCCGGCACTTACACAGTGCCGGGCTTTCAGTCTAATGCAATGCTTTCGTGGGACAGGCTTTCGTGCATTCATAGCAGAGGATGCACTCAGTTGCGTTTTTGCGCTTGCGGGATTCCTTATTGACCTCCACATTCATGGGGCAGACCCGCAGACACTTGCCGCAGTGCACGCATTTGCTTTCGTCGCAGTGCACGCGCAGCAAGGAGAAATAGCTCATGGGCTTGAGGAACACCGTAATGGGACAAAGGTATTTGCAGAACGCGCGGTTATCCTTGAATGCAAAAGCAAGCGTGATACCCGCAATGTAGTAGAGCGCGTTTCCGGCAAGGAACAGCCAGAACATGATCTGCTCCAGGTGCGCAGCCTTCATCAGGAACAGCCCGGATACCAAGGCCAAGGATAGGGCGAACATCACATAGCGCAGCGCGCCCAGCTTTTCCCTGCGCGGCTTCTGCGGCTGCTTATAGGGCAGAAAATCCAGAACCATGGCCGTCCAGCAGGCGTAGCCGCACCAGCCGCGTCCGAAAAGCAGCGGTCCGAATATTTTTGCCACGGCGTAGTGGATGGTCGCCGCTTCAAAGACTCCGAGGAACAGATAGTACCAGAAGCCCTCGATCTGCATATTCTCACGGGAGATGACGCCGAGGTAAAGCAGCATATAGCACCCGACTGCCAGCTGCACAAAGTGCCGGGCGTAGCGCTTCCCCGCGGTAAAGAGCGCTGTTCCCAGCGCCAGACAGCCCCCGATGTAGCTGAAATTCAGCAGATAAAACGGATTGTTCTTTGCCAGCCACAGTGTGACCGCTACCGCTTCGAATAATAAAAACAGCAGTATCGATGGCATATATTTGCGGATCCTGTCGCGGAGCTTCATATTCTCCCTCCATTTTAGGAAGCAGACGGCTGTTCAGCCAGACAGTCTGCGGTATAGATGTCGGATCTCCCCTGCGCATGAAGGCTGCCGATGGCCGACTCAATGCCGGGGCAGATACGCATTTATCATACACGTTCTATTTCCCCAAATCAATATTTTTCGATTTGGGGAAATAGAATTGCAGAAGCCGAATGGGGGCTCCGCGGAGGCTGCCCTGCTGCATCTGCCTTATTCAAAATTAAACGCAGCCGCAGTTTATTTTACAAAGCTATATTCCAGTGTGTCCGCATAGCGGTAATATACCGTGTCGCCCTCGGAGAGTCCGGAGAGGACTTCGACATTCTCTCCATCCGACAGGCTGGTCGTTATCTCAACGGGATCTGTTGTTTCGCCGCTGCCCTTGTCGAAACCGGTGCAGACGTATATCCCGTCCGAGTCCTCCTGCACCGCCGCAAGGGGAATGAGCAGAAGACCGTCGTTCTCCGCAAGCTGCACGCGGACTGCCGCGTTCATCCCGGTCAGCATATCTTCGGTGCGCGGGAGCGTCACGGTGACGGAGTATTTCGTGCTGCCGCCGCTGTTCTCGCCGTTCGGGTCGATCTCCGTGATCTCCCCGTCAAAGCTCTGCCCCGGCAGTGCATCGAGCGTCACCGTGACGGCTTGGCCGATGCTCAGCTGCGCGATGTCCAGCTCATCGACTGTGAGGCTTATTTCCGCTGTGTCATAGTCCGTCAGGGTGCACAGCTCTGTTTCATCCATGACGTAATCCTTGGGGGTATCATCAACAGCTGCTGCGTCGCCGCCGGTCATTCCGCCTCCGCCCATACCGCCGTCCATGCCGTCGGGCATCTCACCGCCGCCGGTCGGATCGTCATACCCGCCGCCGTTTGAATATACGGTCACGCTTACGAGCGTACCGGACTCGTCGTAGCTGAGCGCGAGAATGTTCCCGACCTGGATCTGGGAAGTGCCGAGGGCTTCAAGCTCCGCCGCGGTGAGAGTGAGGCTGCTGCCGTCGGTGAGCTGGACGGTGACCGTCCCGGCCTCCTCGTCCACAGCTGTTACCTTGCCGAACTTCTCCGTGGTCTTGTTATCGCCCAGCTCCGGGTCAGGCTCAACAGGATCGGGGTTCGTCGGCTCTTCGGAGCCGCCGGGCTCAGTTGTTCCGCCTTCGCCTTCGCTCCCGCTTTCACCATCGTCCTCGCCGACGGGCTCGATGATCATAGCGCTCAGCCTTTGCGGCGTGCCGAGCAGCCGCACCGCGAGGTGCGTACCGCTGCCGGTGCTGCCGCCGGTGGAGCTTACTATGTCCTCGTTAAGCCCCGTGACGCGCCCGCTGCCCTCGGCATAGACGCCGCCGCGCTCATAAGCTGCAAAGAGCGCCTGCATCTGCACTTCAAGCTCACGCCGCTGGGACAGGAGCCGTTCATATTCTCCGGTGTATTCCGTGTCGCTGAGGTAGATAAGGCTCTGCCCGGCGGAGACCGTGTCGCCCTCGGAGACATACACGGAGTAGACCGTCCCCGCGTAGCCGACGACGTTTACATCTCGTCCGCCGCTGTCGGTCAGGACGATGAGCGCGCCATTATCGTATACCGTATCCTCAACGCTCGTGCTGCTCTCGGCATAGACCTTCGTCACCGTCCCGTCAATGGGGGAATAGAGTATCGAGGATACGGTGTCAGACCGGCTGCTCTCAAGCGCTGCGTCGAGCTCCTGCATTAGGCTGTCAAGCTCCGATATCGCTTGCAGCACCGAGCTGCGGTCGACTGTTGCAAGAAGATCCCCGGCCTCAACGTAGTCACCTTCGCTGACCTCCCAGCTCCGGAGCTTCACAGACCCCGCAAGGACGATGCTCTCCGTACCGCTGTCGCTTATCGACCCGCCGGAAGTGAACACCGTGTTTATCGTGCCGTATTCGGCTTTCGCAGAGAGCAGCTCCTCCACTACCTTGACGGAGCTTGTGTCAGCCTTGCTGTTCGGCAGCAGTGCTATCAGCAGCGCCGCGACGAGCACGACTGCCAGTGCCGCAAAGAGCGTTTTCTTCTTTCCGATTTTCCTGAGCATTGTCTCAACCTCCGTAATGCAGCGCGTCTATGGGCTTCATCTTTGCAGCCTTGTTCGCCGGGTACAGCCCGAAGCCTACGCCGATGATGAAGCAGAACAGCACCGCGATGAGCACGACCGCGCCGTTCATCTTGAACGTCAGGTCAAGGCTTGCGACGACTACGCTTATTATTCGCAGCGTGCCCCATGACAGGAAGATGCCTATCGCGCAGCCCAGCATGCACAGCACGACGCTTTCAAGCAGAAACTGCTGGAGTATTACGCCGCGGCTCGCGCCGATGGCCTTGCGTATGCCGATCTCGCGCGTGCGCTCCGTGACGGTGACGAGCATTATATTCATAATGCCTATGCCGCCGACGATGAGGGATATACCCGCGATGCCGCCGAGCAGGATAGCGAGGATGGAGGTGACGCTGCTCATCGTGTCCTCAAGAGCGTCCTGCGTGTCTATTTCAAAAGCATCCTCGTCCTGCGCGAAGCGCTCATAGAGGATGGAGTACATCGCGCTCTCCGCCTCGGCGGTCGTGCCATCGGCTTCAGCGCTCACGTAGAAGGACGTGATCTTCGAGGAGACGCTGCTGCTCAGGCGCACAAGCGATGTGTAGGGAATATATACCGCAAGGGAATTGCTGGAAAAGACCGCGGTTAGGGAATCGTCATTGTCCTCAAGTACGCCCACTACTTTGAATTTAATTCCGTTCAGTGAAATTTCCTCGCCGATACAGTCGCTGTAACCGATAAGCTCCTGCGCGGCGTTTTCGTTTATGACGCAGATGTTGGAGGCGTTCTCTACGTCCGCGCTCTTTATATATCTGCCGAGCAGCATGTTTAGCCCTTGGATGTTGTAGTATGCTGCTGTTGTGCCGTAGAGCTGCACCGTCTCGGCGGTGGAGCCGTATTTGCCGACGGCGCTTTCGGACTGCCATGCGGCGGTCTGCCCGATGCCGTCTGTCTCAGAAAATTCAGCAAGGTCGCTCAGGCTGATCGGCTGCCCCTTATCGTCGCTGACAGTCACGGTCAGCAGATTTGTGCCGAGGCTGGAGATCGTGTCAGTCACGGTGCTGGTCGCGCCGTTCACAAGGCTGACGAGGATGACCAGCGCCATGACACCGATGATGATGCCGAGCATCGTCAGAAATGCGCGCAGCTTGTTTCCGCTGATGGATTTGACAGCCATGCGCAGGGATTGCTTCAGAGTGTCCATCATGCGCCCTCCTCAGTGAGATGTCCGTCGAGGATCCTTACACGCCGCCCGGCCTGCGCAGCGACAGAGTCGTCATGTGTGATGAGGACGATTGTGTTGCCCTGACTGTGCAGCTCGTGAAAGATATCCATGATCTCGACGGTGGTTTTTGAATCGAGATTTCCGGTCGGCTCGTCGGCGAGGATCAAAGATGGCCGGGTGACTATTGCCCGCGCTATCGCGACGCGCTGCTGCTGGCCGCCGGAGAGCTCGGTGGGGAAGTGGTTTGCGCGTTTGCCGAGCTTCACGCGCTCGAGTGCCGCCGAGACGCGCTCCGTGCGCTCCTCCTTTTTTGTGCCCTGATAGATGAGCGGCAGCTCAACATTCTCCTCCGCAGTGAGCTTAGGGATGAGGTTGAAGCTCTGGAACACGAAGCCTATCTTGCGGTTGCGGATATGCGCAAGCTCGTTTTCAGAGTAGTTTTCTATGGGGATGCCGTCAAGCAGGTACTCACCGGAATCGGCGATGTCGAGGCAGCCGATGATGTTCATGAGCGTCGACTTGCCCGAACCTGACGGGCCGATGATGCCGACAAATTCACCCGGCGCGACGTGCAGGCTCGCGTGATCGAGCGCGTGCACCTCCTCGTCGCCTATCCGGTAGCATTTGGAGAGATCCTTTATGCGAATCATGTGACCACCGCCTTATCTGTTCCCACCCGGTGCTCCGCCGGGGCCGCCGCTCGGCATATTGCCGCCGCCGAAATCACCGCTCGGCATACCGCCGCCGAAGTCTCCACCCGGCATACCGCCGCCGAAGTCCATTCCACCGGGCATGAAGCCGTCAGTCGCCTGCTGTTCTTTATAATAAACCGTGTCGCCCTCATTGAGCCCGCCGGTAATTTCAACATAGTTTGCGTTGGATATGCCGATCGTGACTTCGACCATGCCGCCAAATTCACCGCTGCTCTCGTCATAACTCGTGTAGACGTAATAGCTGCTGCTGGTCTTGTTGAGCGCGTCGACCGGGATGAGAAGCGCATCGTCCACACCGTCTATGACTATCGTTGCCGAGGCGGACATACCGGCGAGCATGGCGTCGGTCTTGTCGATGCTGATGGTCGCAGTATAGGTCGTGACGCCACTGGAGCTTGTGCCGGCGCGGTCGATCTCGGTGACGGTGCCGTTGAAGACCTCGCCGTTTATAGAGTCGATAGAAACTATGGCGCTCTGCCCAATGGAGACGGAGAGGATCTCGCTCTCGTCGACGCTGACCGGGATAGACATGGTCTTATCAGGGCTTATGCTGAAATACTGCCCCTCGGTGCTGCTGTCGTCTGTGCGGCTCTCGTCATCATCGGCGTTTATTTCCTTGATGGTGCCGCTGATATCGGAATAGAGCGCGCCTTCCTTATATATCTTTATGAGCCGGTTGAGTACCTTTTCCTTGTCGCTGCGCTCGGAGAGGAGCGTTTCATAGTTCGCGGTGTAGTCCGTGTCGGTAAGGCCGAGGAGTGTGGAGCCGGAATATATGCTGCTGCCCTCGCTGACGCTGAGGTACGACACTGTCCCCGCATAGCCGACTATTTTCAGTTCGTCATGGATATACAGCTCGCCGCTGCCGAGGTCGGCGCCGCTTGCTGACTTCACGCTGACGGTATCTCCGTAGGCTGGGCCGTTATCGGTGATGAGAACGGTAGCTGTGCCGTCAAGGACAGTACCGACGCTGCCGGTGTATTCCGCCCCGTCGGAGGCGGTGACGGTCACGCTGTCCCCAACGGAGAGCGCGGCGGTGTCGATATCGACAGCCATGTACCCGTCGAGCGAGACGAGCATCAGCGCGCCATGCTCATACATGACATCGTCGACGCTGTCACCTGCCGCGGCATATATCTTCTTCACCCTGCCGGAAACGGAGGAGCTTATATAGCTGCTGACGGAATCGCTGACGGCGCTGTTTATTTCGTCATCGAGCGAGTCAAGCTCGTCGCTCACAGTGGACATGGCGAGCATGACGGTGTTCAGATCAACGGTCGCGAGAAGATCGCCCTCCTCGACCTTGCTGCCGCGCACGGCCTTTATCTCCTCAAGCTCTACGCCGTCGGGGATATCGAGAGTTTCAACATCATCGTCGCTGAACTGGCCGGAGCCTGAGACGGAGGTGCTGATGCTGCCGCGCGTGACCTCGGCGGAGAGTATCTCCGTGTCGTCCTTCCTGCCGTACTTTTCCGAGACGTTTTTTCTCAGAATGACTACCGCCGCGGTTATCAGAACCGCGGCAGCCGCGATGATTATGATGAGCTTTTTCTTCTGCGCCGCGCTGAGCTTGGTGCTTCGCCGATCCTGCTTCATAATGGTACCTCTTTCCTGCATGGGTTTGTGATAAGCATACTCTAATTATCCAAGCTAAAGCGGAGCTAAAGGCGGCAAGCGGGAACTGTGAACATTTCCTTAATATTACAAGACGAAAGCGTAAAATGCGGCGGACGGCGCGCCATGCCGCTTGCGCGCAGAAAGAGAAGAGGGTATAATATTTTCAGAAATGAAAAAGCTTTTATGGCGGACAAGTCCGCCTATGGAGGAAAACAATGTATATCGACTGGACATATATAATTCTTGTGCTGCCCGCGGTGCTCTTCACGATGTGGGCAAGCGCGAATGTGAAATCTACCTATAATAAATATTCACGCCAGATGAACTCCCGCGGCATGACCGGCGCTCAGGCCGCGCGCCGCGTGCTGGACGCGAACGGGCTCCAGAACGTCGCCATACAGCAGATAGACGGCGAGCTTACCGACCATTACGACCCCAAGGCGAACATGATCCGCCTGTCGGCTAACGTGTATAACGGCACGTCTACCGCGGCTATCGGCGTTGCGTGCCACGAGGTCGGCCACGCGATACAGTACGCGCAGGACTATGTGCCGGTGAAGATACGCTCGGCCATCATCCCGGTCACGAACTTCGGCTCGAAGCTCTCATGGCCGCTCGTGCTCGCGGGGCTGCTGCTGTGCTCCGTCGCGCCGGACTTCATATATCTGGCGTATATAGGTGTCGCATGCTTCGGCCTGTGCGCGGTGTTCCAAATCGTGACGCTGCCGGTGGAGTTCAACGCCAGCAGCCGCGCGATGCAGACGATAGAGAGCATGGGCATTCTGCACGGCGAGGAGCTTACGGGTGCGCGCCGCGTGCTGCGCGCTGCGGCGATGACCTACGTCGCGGCGCTTGCCGTGACGCTCATGCAGCTGCTGCGGCTTATCATTATGGTCAGCAGCCGCGACAGGAGAAGATAAACGGATATAAAAAAATACCTGCCGCTCCGTTAAAACGGAGCGGCAGGTATTTTTTGCTCAATTTTCAGTCGACTTCGGGAGCCTCTTCCGCGTCCTTGAGGTCCTCCGGGAGAAACTGCATGAGGTCGTCCTTCGTCGGCGCGTCCAGCGCGGCGACGCGGTTTGACTGGCGCACGACCGTGTCCTCAAACACGTTGCGCACATCGCGGCCGTTGCCGAAGTTCTCGCCGCGGTTCTCGTACAGCTCTTCAAACATTGCCTTTGCCTCGGCCTCGGCCTCCTCGGTGAGGGTGTAGCCGTTTTTCTTGCATTGACCCTTGAAGATGTACAGGAGCTGTTCGCCGTTATAATCGGGGAAGTAGAAGTATTTATTGAAGCGCGACTGGAGACCGGGGTTGGAGTTTATGAACTTCTCCATAGGCCCGTCATAGCCCGCGACGACGACTATGAGCTCATCGCGGTGATCCTCCATCGCCTTGAGTATCGTCTCTATCGCCTCGCGGCCGAAGTCGTTCTCACCGCCGGAAGCGAGAGAGTAGGCCTCGTCTATAAACAGCACGCCGCCGAGGGCGGACTTGATGACCTCCTGCGTCGTGAGCGCGGTCTGCCCGACGTAGCCCGCGACAAGCCCGGAGCGGTCGACCTCGATGAGCTGTCCCTTTTCAAGTACGCCTATCGCCGCGTACAGCCCGCTTGTGATGCGGGCGACCGTGGTCTTGCCCGTGCCGGGATTGCCCATGAACACCATGTGCAGGCTCATCGGCGGGATGGGGAGTCCGTTCTCCTTGCGAAGCCGACGCACCTTGACAAGGTTCATCAGGTTCTTGATGTCCTTTTTCACGTCGTCGAGTCCGACGAGGGAGTCGAGCTGCGCCATAAGCTCGTCAAAGTCCGGCTTCTTTTCCTCGGTCTCGGGCTTTTCCACGTCGCCCTCTTTGGGCTTTTCGCCGCCCGCGGTCTGCTCCTGAAGGCGGTGCTTTTCCTGAAAGCCCGGCTCGGAGCTTGTGACATAGTCAAGGGGATTGAGCGCCTCGCGGCTCTTGCGCACGCCGCTTGTGTCGCATACCGCGGTGAGCTTATCGGTGCACTCGGTTATGTAGGCGGCCTCGTCGTAGCTGACATCGTCATCCACGGCGGCAAGGTAGAGCAGAATGTTCGTGAGCATGCGGATAAAGGTGCGGGAGGCTTCGGTGCCGCGCTTGGCGTCGTTCTCGGCAAGGCTCCAATAGAACACGGGCGGGAGGAAGACCTCGCTTTCGCACACGGAGCTTGTCAGCGACCAGAGCATCCACTTAGGCTGCGGCTGGTTGCGGGAATATATCTGGTTTGCCATGTCGACATGGCGCTGGGTGATCCCACCGCCGCGGCTCCACAGCCCAAGGGCGCAGCGGGTCATAAACTCGTCCAGCTCCTTTGCCATGGCGATACCGCCGACGCGGTAGAAGGCGTCGGTATTGGCGGAGTATATCTTATGAAAATCCTCGGGGGAGCGGTTCCACGTAGTAGGCATGACAAAATCTCCTTAAATCCACGTTCTAATATATGCTATTATACCTTCACAGAGCCGATGACACAAGTAAAAAGTTCATTATAGACTGAGGTAAGACTGATAAAATAATGAGAAAACTGAGAAGAAACGGCGGAGCTGTTGACAGGAATTCCTAAAAGCTATACAATTTGCACGTACCTGCAAAGGGTAAATCTTGTACGTTGTGTACATAATGCCCAAGCTGCAAACCGGAAAATCTCTCTCAGCCCATGGGGCGGAGGGATCAAAATAAATCTAACGGAGGAAAACACATGAAAAAGTATCTGGCACTGCTGCTTGCACTCGTGATGGTTCTGTCCCTGTGCGCATGCGGCAACAGCGCTCCGGCCGCGACTGAGGCCCCTGCCGCTGAACCCGCAGCCGAACCCGCGGCTGACGATCTCGTTTCTCTGGCTCAGGCCGAGGGCGAACTGGTCGTCTACGGCTCCTGCGAGGAAGAGTACCTCGCCGCCGCCTGCGAGAATTTTGAGAAGCTCTACGGTATAAAGACCACCTATCAGCGTCTGTCCACCGGTGAGGTGCAGGCAAAGATCGAGGAAGAGAACGGCAATCCGTCCGCTGACGTTTGGTTCGGCGGCACGACCGACCCGTACAACGTTGTCGCCGGCGAGGGCCTGCTTGAGGCATACGAGGCGGAGAACGCTTCCCACCTGCTCAGCGATATGTACCGCGACAAGGACGGTTACTGGTACGGCATCTATAAGGGAATCCTTGGCTTCATGGTCAACACCGATGAGCTTGAGCGCATGAACCTTGAGGCTCCTCAGGATTGGCAGGATCTGCTCAAGGACGAGTACAAGGGTCTTATCTGGCTGTCCAACTACAACACCGCCGGTACCGCAAAGCTCGTCATCAACACCATGATCCAGAAGTACGGCCACGATGAAGGCATCCAGTACCTCGTAGACCTCGACAAGAACATCCAGGTTTACACCAAGTCCGGCTCCGGCCCGTCCAAGAACGTCGGCACCGGTGAGTGCGTCATCGGCATCGGCTTCCTGCATGACGGCATCACCCAGATCGTTGACAACGGCTATGAGAACGTCCAGCTCATCATCCCCAGCACCGGCACCTCCTTCGAGATCGGCGCTACCGCTATCTTCAAGGGCTGCGCTCACCCCAACGCTGCAAAGCTCTGGATCGAGTACGCTCTGTCTCCCGACTGCGTGAACCTCGCTAAGGACAACGGCTCCTACCAGTTCCTCGTCATTGACAACGCCGAGCAGCCCACTCAGGCAGCAGAGTTCGGCCTTGATCCCGACAACGTCATGGACTATGACTTCGAGGATGCAAAGCAGAACATCGGCACCTACATTGAGGAAGTCATGAACGCTATCGCCGCTGCCGGCGCTGACACCGGTGCGGATCGTTTCAAGACTGAGTAATCAATAATATCCGCAAGGAAGGCGGCGCTGCCGCCTTCCTTTTTTAGAATCTGAATCCTTTCAAAGAGAGGAGAATACATATGGCAAGAAGCCAGGGCGCGGCGCTGGATCGGAAGAAGCTCATGGCCGACCCGATCATGGTCACGACCATCGTCGTGCTGATAACATTTCTGACTTTGTTTATTCTCTACCCGCTGGCGATACTGCTGGTGGATAGCTTCGTGAGCGACAATGGGCTCACCTTTGATATCTTCAAGCGCATCTTCAATATGCCGACCTTCACCAAGGCGATAACGAACACGCTGAAGGTGGGCTTCCTCGTCGGCA
>CAKTKV010000038.1 GCA_934572355.1 uncultured Oscillospiraceae bacterium | reverse complement strand
GTCTGCCTCGCCCCGCGGACGCGGTGCGGAATTACTCCCTCAGGCGAAATTCAGTGTAGCACATTATATTCTGTGATAACAGAAAAGTCAATATGCGGACAGGCTAAGAAAATATAAAGATTTTGTGACCGTAGGTATATTTACTCTGCTTCGATTATAGTGATGCGCCCGTCGCCGTAGGGCTCGGAATAATCCTTGCCGACGGTGCCGCCGAGCTTATCGACGATGTAGTTTATAAGCACCTGATTGTCGAGCATCACACAGTCCTGCGTGAGCTTGCAATCCTTGAACATCGTGTAGCCGTCGCCGCCGTTTTTCAGCAGATAGTCATGGCAGGCGAGGGTGTAGGTCTGCTCCGGATCGAGCGCCTTGTCACCGATCTTGACGTCCTTGACGCGGCGGTCACCGTCGACGCTGAGGAACAAGCCGTCCTTATCGCGCTTGACTGTGGACTCAACATTCAGGTCGATCGTATAGCTCATGCCGGACACCTGCAAAAATCCGCCGCTCTCGCCGGGGAGCGCGGACGCGCCCAGCTCAAGCGCGTCGAGTATCTGCTGCCCTGTGCACTCGACCACGCACATGGAGTTGCCGAAGGGGTGCACCGCTATGATATCGCCGTAGGTGATGTCCCCGGCCTTGATGTCGCTGCGGATGCCGCCGCCGTTGACGATGGCGACATCCGCACCGGACATGACCCTATACGCATCGGCGCAGAGGTCGCCGAGGTTCGTTTCAGTCACGCGGATAAGGCGCTCCTCGGGATCCTTCGGATCGTATACGGCGAGGTCAACATCGGTGTGCGCGACTACCTCATTCACAAGCTCGTCAAACTCTTCCTGAATGTCCGAGATATATTCGCCGATGCCATCGTCGTTAAGAAGCTCAACGTCGAGCTTGCCGTCAGCGGAGATCGTCAGGCAGCCGATGTTTTCAAGCTTTGTGCCGGTGGAGGAGAGGATGACCTCCTTGCCGTCCTTGTTCTTCACAAGCTCCTTTTCGATGACGGAGTGGGAGTGCCCGTCGAGCATGACGTCAATGCCGGTGGTGTTATTGATAACATCAGAAGAGGTCCAAGGCGCGCAGTCCTTTTCTATACCGAGATGCGCAAGCGCTATGACATAGTCCGCACCCTCCTTGCGCGCTGCGTCGACCGCCGACTGGACTGCCGTGTACACGAGTTCGCCCGTCTCATCCTGACAGAAGGAGAATATCCATTCGCCCTTCTCATTCTGGAAGTACGCGGGAGTTGAAGAGGTTATGGTCTTGGGAGTCGTGACGCCGACGAAGGCGATCTTCACGCCGTGGACATTCTGCATCGAATATGCGTCGAGCACAGTCTCGCCGTTTTTATCCATGAAATTTGCGCTGACGTATGGGAAGTCCGCAAGGCGGGTGAGCTTCTTGAACTGCTCCATGCCGTAATCAAACTCATGGTTGCCGATGGTGGCCACATCGTAGCCAAGCTCGTTCATTATCTTGATGATGTATTCGCCCTTGGAGAGCGTGCCTATCGAGTTGCCCTGAACGGCGTCGCCGATGTCGACGAGCAGCACCTCCTTGCCCATCTCCTCAAGTGTCTCCTTTGCGAGCGCGACGGACTGGTAGCCGAGGTTCTTATCGACGGCGCAGTGAACATCATTGGTGAAGAGTACCGCAATTTCAGTGCCGCTGTCCTTCACAGTGTCCGCGTAGGCCGAGGCCGGCACTATCGCGAGAACCATGAGGAGCGTGAGCAGCAGCGCAAAAAATTTTCTGTTCATCTTTTTGCCTCCTTAATCATTTATCAGCCGGATCGCTGAAGCTGTTTACACTTTACCACAGCGCCGCGGGAATTTCAATGACAGAGAAAAGCACCTGTTGTCGGGAAATATTGAAGAGTATTCGTTTCAAAAAAAGCCGATTAAACTTTACATTTTGCGCGTCAGCGGATATAATATACTACATATTGCCAATTGTATAAGGAAGATAATTATGCCGGATTACAGAAAAGAGATAGAACGCCGCAGGACGTTCGCGATAATATCCCACCCGGACGCGGGCAAAACAACGCTTACCGAGAAGCTGCTGCTTTACGGCGGGGCGATACAGATGGCAGGCTCTGTCAAGGGCAAGGCCACGGCACGTCATGCCGTCTCCGACTGGATGGAGCTTGAAAAGCAGCGCGGTATCTCCATCACCTCCTCGGTCATGCAGTTCGAGTACGAGGGGTACTGCATCAATATCCTTGACACCCCCGGACATCAGGACTTCTCTGAGGACACCTACCGTACCCTCATGGCAGCGGACTCCGCCGTCATGGTCATTGACGCCGCCAAGGGCATCGAGCCGCAGACGCGCAAGCTTTTTAAGATATGCGCCATGCGCCATGTCCCTATCTTTACCTTTATAAATAAGCTCGACCGCGAGGCGCGCAGCCCCTATGAGCTTATGGAGGAACTGGAGAACGAGTTCAGGATCGGCACCTATCCCATGAACTGGCCCATTGGCTGCGGCCGGGAGTTCAAGGGCGTGTATGACCGCGAGAAGAAGGAGATACTCGCCTTCAACGAATTCCACCGCGGTCAGGATAAGATAAAGGCCATTGAGTGCCGTCTCGACGAGACGGAGAAGCTCGACTCGCTCATTGGCGCAAAGCTGCGCCAGACGCTGTCGGACGATATAGAGCTGCTCGACGGCGCGGGCTATGACTTTGATATCGACGAAGTCCGCGCAGGCCGCCTCAGTCCCGTGTTCTTCGGCTCGGCTCTCAATAACTTCGGCGTTGAGCCGTTTCTGGAGAGCTTCCTTAAAATGACCATGCCGCCCCTGCCGAGAAAGTCGGGGGAGGATATCGTCGAGCCGACGGACAGCCGCTTCTCCGCCTTCGTGTTCAAGATACAGGCGAATATGAACAAGGCGCACCGCGACCGTATCGCCTTCATGCGCATCTGCTCGGGCCGCTTCCAGCGCGATAAGGAGTATTACCACGTGCAGGGCGGCAAGACGCTGCGCCTTGCGCAGCCGCAGCAGCTCATGGCGCAGGAGCGCGCGATAATCGACGAGGCCTACGCCGGGGACATCATCGGCGTGTTCGACCCCGGCATCTTCTCCATCGGCGACACTATCTGTGAAACCGGCATGGGCGTGAAATTTGAAGGCATCCCGACCTTCGCGCCGGAGCACTTCGCCTCCGTCGAGCGTATCGACACCATGAAGCGCAAGCAGTTTGAAAAGGGCATCACGCAGATCGCGCAGGAGGGCGCGATACAGATCTTCCACGAGCCATATACCGGCGTCGAGGAGGTCATCGTCGGCGTCGTCGGCGTGCTGCAGTTCGAGGTTTTGGAGTACCGCCTCAAGACCGAGTACGGCGTGGATATCCGCCGCCGCTCAATGCCGTATGAGTTTGTCCGCTGGATTGAGAACGAGGATATCAACATCGCAAACCTCAACCTCACGAGCGATACCAAATGGGTGCAGGACTTCAAGGGAAACAACCTCCTGCTCTTCACCTCCGAATGGTGCATCAATTGGGCATTGCAGAAGAACGAGGGCTTGAGCCTCAGAGAATTTAACAGAGACTGAAGGAGCGACGAACATGGACGAGAAGAAGCTTGTCATTGACATTTTCAAAACCAAAACAGCCGATGAATTCACCAAGGCAGTTGCCGACCCCGACGGTAAGCTTGAGACCGGCAGCGCCGCGGCGGACGCGGCGGCAATAGCGGCGGCGCTTATCTGCCGCGCGGCAAAGCTCACTGCAAAGACCGTCGAGAACAATGACTGCGTCGACTATATTGCCCGCAACAGCGGCATTATCCGCAGCTACATGGTTCACCTTATTGACGAGGATGTGAAGTGCCGCGGCCCGCTGCGCATGGCAAAGAAAGAGGGCGACGCGCGCAAGATTGAGGCCTGCCGCCAGACCGCGCTGAGCATCTGCACCGAGGTCATCAACATGATGAGCCAGCTCATCGACATGGCGAAGGAGCTCTCCGCCATCTGCCCGGCGGGGGCGCTGTGCTATGCCGCCGAGGGCACGGAGCTTGCCCTTACCGCGGTGAAGGTCACGCGGATGTATATCGTCTCCGTCGCGTCCCAGTCCCCGGATGAGACCTACCGCTACGTAACGCGCCGCGAGAACGAGCTCACGCTCGAAGCCTGCTCCGCCGCGGCAGCCGAGGTCACGGCAAAGGCCGAGGAGAGTTTGCAGACAGTACATGATTAAGCTGTCATAATTTGCTATAATTAAATGGGAAGGCGGTGGAGACATGGAAGATAAAATAGAATTGCTTCGTGACATGGTCGCGCAGAGCGATAATATCGTTTTCTTCGGCGGCGCGGGCGTCAGCACCGAGAGTGGCATACCCGATTTCAGGAGCGTCGACGGCCTGTATAACCAGAAGTGGAAGTACCCGCCCGAGACTATTCTGAGCCGCAGCTTCTTTGACCGGAACCCCGAAGAATATTACCGCTTCCACCGTGAGAAGCTCGTTATCGACGGCGTGAAGCCCAACCGCGTCCATCTCCGCCTTGCCGAGCTTGAGCGCGAGGGGAAGCTGCGTGCGGTCATAACGCAGAATATCGACGGGCTGCATCAGGCCGCCGGGAGCAAAAACGTTCTTGAACTGCATGGCAGCATCCTGCGCGCATACTGCTCCCGCTGCCGTAAGCCGTACCCGGCGGACATCATCAATAAGGGCACCGGCGTGCCGCGCTGCGGCTGCGGCGGCGTCATCCGCCCGGATATCGTCCTTTATGAGGAGCAACTTGATGAGGACGTTCTGCGTAAGTCCATCGACTATATCCGCAATGCGGATGTGCTCATCGTCGGCGGCACGTCTCTGAACGTCTACCCCGCGGCGGGGCTCATCAATTATTACCGCGGCAATAAGCTTGTGCTCGTCAACCTGAGTGCAACGCCTTATGACGACGAAGCCGACCTTGTTATACATGAGAAGCTCGGCGAAGTGTTCAGCCGCGTCTGAGGGAAAGAAATGGGTAAAGGAAAGCTTATCGTTCTCGAGGGCATCGACGGCAGCGGCAAATCCACGCAGTACCGCCGCCTGTGCCAGAGAATGGAAAATGACAAAATAGACTATAATCATATCGTGTTCCCGCGCTACGATAAGGAGAGCAGCGCGCTGCTGCGCCTGTACCTCGGCGGAGCCTTCGGCACCGATCCAGGGGACGTCAACGCCTATACCGCATCGACCTTTTATGCTGTCGACCGCTTCGCCTCCTACCGTGACGATTGGGGCAAGATATACGAAAACGGCGGGCTCATCCTGTCCGATCGGTACACGACCTCCAACGCCGTGCATCAGGGCTGCAAGCTCCCGGATGATGAGCTGCCGGATTTCTTCAACTGGCTTGCAGATCTTGAATATGTAAAGATGGGGCTGCCGCGCCCCGACCTCGTCATTTACCTTGACGTGGATATTGAGACCGCCACCCGCCGCATGCGTCGGCGCGAGGCAAAGAACAACACCCAGGCGGACATACACGAGAAGGACACCGCCTATCTTGAGCGCTGTCTGCGCACCGCGGGCATGGCAGCCGAGCACTATGGCTGGGTACGCATCCCGTATAAGAAAGACGGAGTCGAGCGTGAGGCGGACGAGAAGAACGCCGAGATATACTCGGTCGTATTAAAGGCATTGGGAAAGTAATCAGGAAATAATAAAAGGGGGCATCAGCCCCCTTGTGAGTGCGTGCTCTCAGCAGCCGCAGCCGCAGCTGTTGTTATTGCTGCATCCGCAGTCATTATTGCAGCCGCAGCCGCAGCCGTTCCCGCCGTAGCCGAAGAGTATGATGATAAGGATAATGAGCCAGAGGCCGCTGTTGTTACAACCGTTGCAGAACATAGTTGATCCCTTTCTCCGCACTTGGAATATGTCCGTTCTGCCGGGTAGTGCGGGTTTCCGGCAGTCAGCCGTCTGTACGTGTGCCGTGCGGCGCGGCTCTTAACCGCATCGCTCGTGCCATAATATGCGCCCTGCCCGCAGGGTGCTACTGCCCGGAACTAAATCAGCGCATACTTAAGAGGAGATTACCATGTCCGACGATATCGAAAGAATCAATGAGATATTCCGCATCCATGATGAGCAGATAAGCAGCACGGACGCGGCGGCGGAGCCCTCCCCGGCGTCGAAGAGCGCCAAGGGGAAAAGCGCCGGCGCGAAGTCCGGCTCTAAAAATAAAGAGGACCCGATAAAGAAGGTCGACCGTTTCCTTACTGATTCTGACGGCGAGGAGCAGCGCAATTATACGGGCGACGCCGAGTCCGAGCGGGACTACCGCCCGGTGCGCCAGAGCCATGAATACCGCAGCGGCTGCCTCGGCGGGATCATGTATTTCGGCTTCATCGTGTGCATCAGCATCGTCCTTGCCTGCATGGCATGGATGGCGGCAAGCGATATGCTCGCTCTCAACAAGGAGGAGTTTGAAGCGGTCGTCACCCTGCCGAGCACGATCTTCCAGTCTGAGACCGTCGATAAGCTGGACGATAACGGCAATAAGGTCGGCACAAAGCGTGTGACGCATGCGAACATCGAATATGTCTCAAATACTCTGAAAGATGCGGGACTCATCCAGTATAAATGGCTCTTTGAGACCTACTGCAAATTCACCCATGCCGATACCAAGGTCAGCCCCGGCGAATATAAGCTGCGCTCGACCTTTGATTATCACGCTCTTGTGGCCAATATGCGCGCAGGCTCCACGTCCGCCGCGACCGTGAAGGTCACGATACCTGAGGGCTTTACGATGCATCAGATCTTCCTGCGCCTTGAGGAAAACGGCGTCGCGGATTATAACGACCTGATGGACGCTGCGGCAAACGAGGTCTTTAATTACAGCTTCCTTGAGGGTACTGAGAGCCTCGGCGCGTATAGGCTTGAGGGATATCTCTTCCCGGATACCTATGAGTTCTATGTCGGCATGCAGGCGTCGAGTGCCATCAACAAGATGCTCGATAACTTCAACCGCAAGATAACCGAGGATATGCAGGCGCGGCTCGATGAGCTCGGCATGAGCCTTAGCGAGATCGTCAATGTCGCTTCGCTTATCGAGAAGGAAGCCGCAAACGATTCTGAGCGCCCCGTCATTGCCTCCGTTATATATAACCGCCTCAACTATGACATGACCCTCGGCATAGATGCCGCCGTGCTCTACCCATACCCCGAGCATGAGGGTGCGCCGACGGCGGAAATGCTCGCCAAGGACGATCCCTATAACACCCGTATAAAGCTCGGCTTACCGCCCACGCCTATCAGCAACCCCGGCATTGCCTCCATCAATGCCGCGCTCTGGCCGGATGCGACGGATTACTTCTACTACGCCCTTGACACCGCCACCGGAACGCACCAGTTCTTCACTAACGAAGGCGACTTCAATAGCTTTGTCGCGACGCAGAATTATGAATGATAAACTTGAGCTCCTCTCCCCGGCGGGGGATATGGAGCGGCTTGAAATGGCTCTCTGCTATGGCGCGGACGCCGTGTACCTCGCGGGTACCGAGTTCGGTATGAGAGCCTCCGCCGGGAATTTTGACAGCGACCAGCTTAAAAAGGCCGTCGCGCTTGCGCACTCAATGGGACGGAAGGTGTACGTCACCTGCAACACCCTCCCGAGGGAGGATGAGCTTACGCGCCTGCCGGAGTATCTGGAAATGCTCGACGCTGTCGGTGTCGATGCGGTCATCGTCGCCGACATGGGCGTCATCGCCATGACGAAGAAATACGCCCCGCACGTGAAGCTGCATGTCAGCACGCAGTTCGGCGTTATCAACAGCGCCGCGGCAAACGCGCTCTATGACCTCGGGGCGGACACCGTCGTGCTCGCGCGCGAGACTTCGCTTGAGGATATCCGCAAGATACGCGCCAATACGCCCAAGGAGCTGCGGCTTGAAGCCTTTGTCCATGGGGCGATGTGCGTGTCCTTCTCAGGGCGCTGTCTGCTGTCGAACTACCTCACTGGCAGGGACGCAAACCGCGGCCAGTGCGCCCAGCCCTGCCGCTGGAAGTATCACCTCGTCGAGGAAAAGCGCCCCGGTGAGTATTTCGAGATCACCGAGGACGGCGGAACGTATATCCTGAACTCCCGCGACATGAACATGATCGAGCACCTGCCCGAGCTTATCGACGCCGGTGTCACGAGCTTCAAGATAGAGGGGCGCATGAAGTCCGCCTACTATGCCGCCGTCGTCACGAATGCCTACCGCCACGCGATAGATGATGCCTTGGCCGGCCGGCCGATCGATCCGCTATGGATAGAAGAGACGGAGAAGGTGAGCCACCGCCCGTATACCACCGGCTTTTATTACGGCTACCCCGGCCAGCACTACGCCGAGGCGAGCTACACCACCGGCGCGGACGTTGCCGCCGTGGTCGAAAGCTGTGATGATAACGGGGAAGCGGTGCTTTACCAGCGCAATAAATTCTCCCTCGGCGATGAGCTTGAGCTGCTCACGCCGGATGGTGTGCCCGTGAAATTTACCCCCGAGCACATGTATAACGCTGACGGTGAGGAGATAAACGACACGCGCCACGCCATGATGGAGATACATATGCGCCTGCCGAAGTACGCTCCGCGCCTGTCGATAGTCAGAAAATGCCGCTGAACACTTGACAAATCCGGCGCATATGGTAAAATCACAAAAGTTATATGTGTGATCTGGCTGTGACGAAGAGAGTCAGCCGAGGATATTGCAGAGAGGAGCCGTTCGCTGCGAGGCTCTATGTCCGGAGTTGACAGCCGCTTCCGAGCCTTCCCGGGATGACCGGGACGTATGCCTGCGTTAAGGGCGCACGAGATGCCGGAGCTTTCCGGCAATCAGGGTGGTACCGCGATCAGACCTTCGCCCCTGTACAGGGGCGGAGGTATATTTTTTTATGTGAGGGGTTGATGGTTTTTATATGAACTGTCTGCGCTGCGGCGCCGGTATGGAGGACTTGGGCTGTGAGGATATCCAGCTCGGCCAGTACGGCTTCTTTACCGGTCACCTGTCAAATATGCTTTCCGGTTCCCTCAGCGTGAGGATACTCCGCTGCCCGAACTGTAAAAAGATAGAGCTTTTCTCCGCCGATGAGGAGGAAGAAAGCTTCTCCGAGAGAATGAGAAACAATAATATGGAGGATAAATGAAATGGAAAAATTCGGTCTTAACCAACTGCGTGAAATGTTCCTGAGCTTCTTTGAGTCTAAAGGTCATCTTCGTCTGCCCAGCTTCTCTCTCATCCCGCAGAATGACGCAAGCCTTCTGCTCATCAATTCCGGCATGGCGCCCATGAAGCCCTATTTCAAGGGAGAGCAGGAGCCGCCGCGCCGCCGCGTCTGCACCTGCCAGAAGTGCATCCGCACCGGCGATATCGAGAATATCGGCAAGACCGCCCGCCACGGTACCTATTTTGAAATGCTCGGCAACTTCTCCTTCGGCGATTACTTCAAGCATGAAGCCATCGCATGGAGCTGGGAGTTCCTGACTTCACCCGACTGGGTCGGTATCGATCCCGACCGTCTCTATCCCTCCATCTATGTCGATGACGATGAGGCCTTTGAGATTTGGAACAAGGAGATCGGCATCCCCGCCGAGCGTATCTTCCGCTTCGGCAAGGAGGATAACTTCTGGGAGCACGGCGCAGGTCCCTGCGGCCCCTGCTCTGAGATATACTATGACCGCGGCCCGGAGTACGGCTGCGGTAAGCCCGGCTGCACCGTCGGCTGTGACTGCGACCGTTATATGGAGGTCTGGAACAACGTCTTCTCCCAGTTCGATAACGATGGCGAAGGTCACTATACCGAGCTTAAGCAGAAGAATATCGATACCGGCATGGGTCTTGAGCGTCTGGCAGTCGTCTGCCAGGGAGTTGACTCCCTCTTTGATGTCGATACCGTTATGAACATCACTCATAAGGTCAGCGAGCTGACCGGTGCTTACTACGGCAAGAGCCATAAGATGGACGTCTCCCTGCGTGTCATCACCGACCATATCAGAAGCGCCACCTTCATGATCTGCGACGGTGTCCTGCCCTCCAACGAAGGCCGCGGCTATGTTCTGCGCCGTCTGCTCCGCCGCGCCGCGCGCCACGGCAAGCTCCTTGGCGTCAATGAGCCGCTCCTTTACAAGGTCATCGATACCGTCATCCATGAGAACGAGTGCCAGTACCCGGAGCTTCGCGAGAAGCAGGCGTACATCACCCGCGTCATCAAGACCGAGGAGGAGAACTTTGCCCGCACTATCGACGCCGGTATGGCTATCTTCTCTGATCTTCTCGCTGAGCATAAGGCAAAGGGCGAGACCGTTTTCTCCGGTGCCGACGCTTTCAAGCTCTATGATACCTATGGCTTCCCGCTTGACCTGACGATAGAGATGTGCTCCGATGAGGGCATGACCGTTGATGAGGACGCTTTCAAGACCCTTATGGAGGAACAGCGCGTCAGAGCGAGAAAGGCGAGAGAAGCTCTCGGTGATCTCGGCTGGACGGGTATAAACTTCGGTCAGGAGATGCCGGAGACTCAGTTCGTCGGCTATGATCAGAAAGAGACCGATGCGGAGATACTCGCCATCGTCTCCGAGGATGAAATGCAGCAGGAGGTCGCCTCCGGGACCGAAGCGATAATCGTTCTCGATAAGACCGTCATGTATGCCGAGATGGGCGGCCAGGTCGCCGACCACGGCAAAATCATCTGCGGCGACTGCGTGTTTGAGGTCAACAACGTCCAGAAAAACAAGGGCGGCAAGTTCATGCACTACGGCGTGGTCAAATCGGGTCATTTTACAGTCGGTGACCATGTCACCGCGAGCTATTGCGAGGAGCGCCGCCGCGCCATCCGCCGCGCCCACAGCGCGACCCATCTGCTTCAGGCGGCTCTGGTCAAGGTGCTCGGTGACCATGTCCATCAGGCGGGCTCCCTTGTCGAGCCTGACCGCCTGCGCTTTGACTTCACGCATTTCTCTGCGCTTACCCCGGAGGAGATCGGCAAGGTCAACGCTCTCATGGCCGATATGATACTTGACGGCGCAGATATCGAGACCAGGGTCATGCCTTATGACGAGGCAAAGAAGCTCGGCGCGACCGCGCTCTTCGGCGAAAAGTACGGCGACACTGTCAGAGTCGTGAAGATGGGCGATTATTCAATGGAATTCTGCGGCGGCACGCATCTTGACAACACCGCCAAGGTCGGCATGTTCGTTGTAACCTCCGAGGGCTCCGTCGCTTCCGGTG
>CAKTKV010000037.1 GCA_934572355.1 uncultured Oscillospiraceae bacterium | reverse complement strand
AGGAAATTATCAACGGAGGCCATGTCATAGCCGCCTATGCGGGATTTTTCAAAAGTCTTTTCACGGATATCCTGTGCAGTGATCATATTCTTATCCACCTTTCATCCATCTGTATTTATCAGAAGTAGTGCCCCGCGCTCTCACTCTGGTCGTTCTGTGCGCCCAGAATATCAACATTCTGCGGAGTGATAAAATAGGTCTTCGCCGAGACCGGGGTAATCTTGCCTTGCAGGGCAAAGGCAATGCCGGAAAGAAAGTCCAGCAATCTGCGCGCCATATCTCCCTGCACGCCCTCCAAGGTCATAACGACCGTCAGGTTCTGGTTGAGGTAATTGACCAGCTCACCGGCTTCATCGAAGCTCTTGGGGCTGAATAGGATGACCGAGGTGTCTTTGCCGCCGAAGTTCACGGTGCGCTCCCTCGGCGCCGTTCTCGGGCGGGCAGCCTTCTTTATGCCGAGATTGCCGAATATCCCGCCTCCGCCGGCGGGCGCGTCCTGCGATGCAGGCTTCTGCGTCGGATCCTCGGCGGGAAGCGGCGTTTCATCCGCAAAGGAGCTTTCAAAAAACTTCTGCGCCTGACTCACCGCCGGCTTTGACGCTGGCGCTTCGGGCTTTGCCTTTGGCTGGGGCTTGAAGCTCGGATCGGCACCCTCGAAGAAATCCTCATCGTCGTCATACGGCTGGGTGAGTTCTTTTAACTTATCCATGAAACCCATGGCAATCCTCCAATGAACAAATGCTCGGGCGAACTTGGGTCACGCCTTTTTCTCCGGGTACCGGCGCTTGCCGAAGATGGCAGTGCCGAGCCGGATCATGTTCGCTCCGCAGGAAATGGCGGCCTGATAATCGCCGCTCATACCCATAGACATAAAGTCCATAACTACATTATCGTATTTTTTTGCGCCATTGTCAATAAAAAGCTGCTGCATAAGATTAAAATACGGTAAATTTTCATCCGGGAAGCGGCAAATCGGGGGTATCGCCATAAGTCCGCGCACCCTCAGGCCGGGAAAATCGCCCGCTTTTTCGAGCAGCTCCGGTAAATTTTCGGGCGCAACGCCTGATTTTGACGCCTCCCCGGCAACGTTTATCTCCAGCAGGATATCCTGCACTATGCCCTTTTTCTCCGCCTCACGGCTTATCGCGCTCATGAGCTCGACGCTGTCGACGCTGTGAATAAGCTGTGCGACGCCGACGATCTGCTTTACCTTATTGCGCTGGAGGTGGCCGATGAAGTGCAGCTGCGCGCCCTCATAAGCGCCGACGGCGTTTTTCTCCAGCAGCTCCTGAACGCGGTTTTCGCCGCAGGCCGTGAGCCCTGCGGCTATCGCCTCGCGCACGCGGGCGGCATCGTTCATCTTGGTCGCGCCGATGAGCAGGATATCCCGCTCGTCCCGCCCGGCGTCTTTCGCCGCGCGCGCTATATTTTCTCTCACCTTAATGAGATTTTCCGCTATCGTCATTGTGTCAGCACCTTTCCCTCGTATATATCTTTTCCGGAAAGAATGACCCGCTCGCCTTCCCTGAGGGCGTCGCCGCTGCCGTTGGGGTCGGCAAGGCAGCAGTCCTTATCGCTGTATATAAGCTCCGCGCTGCGCCGCTCAACGACGCCTGCGCAGAGGACATAGACATGATCCGTACCGTCCGCATCGTGCCGGACGGCCTGTGCGGGCAGCTTCAGCCCGCGATGCTCCGAAAACACAAGCTGAGCCTTCGTTTTCCTCAGGCTCAAATAATCCGTCCCTCCCTCGGTCAGGCGCAGCAGGATGAACTGTCTCCCGCCCTCATCGCTCACGCTTACGGTGCGGGCGCTCACAGCCGTATCAAAGCCGTCGAAGCGCACACGGCACTCCCCGGGTCGTATGCTCTCCCCCGCCGTATCGGCGTAGGCTGCATAGTACCAGTCGAAGCCCGAGACGAGCCGCCCTCCGCCGCGCCCGCTCTGTGCAGGAGATGCCGCAAGCAGCTTGTCCAGCGCTGCGGCGTCGGTCTCTTCCGGTGTCTCGGGCGTGAGAGCCTCGAAGCCGTCGGTCTTCTTAAAGAACACGCAGCTATGCCCGGTGAGCTCCTTTGTGCCGTCCGGGAGGGCTATGGCCGTCCCCGCCGGGAGACGGAGCCCGTCCTCCGCAGCGGGCGCAAGCTCAGCGCCGCGCGGCAGTACGCGCTCCCGGCGCAGGACTATTCCGTCAAGCTCCGCGCTCTCCGTCACGGTGACGGTGCTGACGGTCATAAGCTCCACGCCGTCCGCGCTGCCGCGGAGCGCGGCTCCGGCATAGGCGCAGACGGCCAGGAACAGCAGCGATGAGAGCGCCGAAAACACCCGGGACGACGTCACCGCTTATGTATCGCAGCTGTCAAGCTCGACCGGCTTTGAGGGAACGATGGTAGATATGGCGTGCTTATAAATAAGCTGCTGCTTTCCGTCCGAGTCGAGCACGACCGTGAAGCCGTCAAAGCCGCGGACTATCCCATGAAGCTGGAAGCCGTTCATGAGGAACATCGTTACCATAAGCTTGTCTTTTCTGACCTGATTGAGGAAGCTATCCTGGAGATTCTGCGTTTTCTGCATTTCAGCCAACTCCTTTTTCTTGGAGCGGTCATGCGCCGCCCCTGTTATAATGTGTCGCATCCGTCATCCGGACGCCCGGCATTATGATACACGCGGGAGTGTAAAAACTCTGTCGAAGCGTGGCGGGCTTTTTCCATATCCGGGACTTTATCCCAGACGATGCGCAGCGCCCCCTGCCATCTGCCGAACCACGTGAGTTGGCGCTTGGCGTAGCGGCGGCTGCTCTGCTTGATGAGATCGAAGGCCTCGCGCTCGGTCGTTTTCCCTTCGAGGAAGGCGGCAATCTCCTTATAGCCTATGGCCTGCATTGCGGTACACGCCGGGGAGAGCCCGGAGGCGAGAAGCGCTCTCACCTCATCGACAAGCCCCGCCTGTTCCATTGCGTCGACACGCGCGTCGATGCGCGCGTAGAGATCGGTGCGGTCGGCGTAATTGAGAACTATGCGCGCCGCGTCATAGCGCTTGGGGCGCGCGGCGGTGATGCGGTCATGCTCGGTAATGGTCGTGCCGGTGAGCAGATATATCTCTATCGCGCGCACGATCCGCCGCTTGTCGCCGGGGTGGAGCTTCGCGGCGCGCTCGGGGTCGAACTGCGCAAGGCGCGCGAGCATCGCTTCCCCGCCGAGCTCGTCGTATTCCGCGCCAAGCTTATCGCGCAGGGCATTGTCAGACGTATTATCGGCAAAGTCCAGCCCGGAGATGAGTGAGTCTATATACAGCCCCGTGCCGCCGACGACTATCGGCAGCTTGCCGCGGGCGATGATATCATCGCAGCAGCGCGTAGCTTCCTCGACGTAGCGCGCGACAGACCAGCTCTCGTCCGGCTCGGCGACGTCGAGCATGTGGTGAACGGCGGCGGCGCGCTCCTCGGCTGTCGCCTTGGCAGTGCCGATATCCATGCGGCGGTATATCTGCATGGAGTCAGCCGAGACGATCTCCCCGTCAAGTGCCTGCGCAAGCTCTATGCTGAGACGTGTTTTGCCGGAGGCCGTGGGACCTGCGACAACGACGATCCTGTTATCCATAGGCCGTCACACTATGCGCTTGAAGAGCTTGTCAAGGTCGCGCCGCGTCACGGTGACGGAGATAGGCCGGCCGTGCGGACAGTACTTTATCTGCCCGGAGAGGACAGCGTCCACAAGCGTTTCAAGTTCCTTCACGTCGGTATCCCACCCGGCCTTGATAGCGGCCTTGCATGCGACGGTGTGCAGGATCTCATCGCGCGCAGAATCGGGGTTGGGAGCCTTGCCGCCGTGCAGCTTTTCACATATCTCCTCGACGGCGGCGGCAGCATCCGACGCAGCTATCCCCGCAGGGACTGCGCGGATGGCGTAATCCCGCTCGCCGAAGGGCTCTATCTCAAAGCCGAACTCTGTGAGCAGCTCACCGTTTTCCTCAAGGACGCGGCAATCCTCGTCCGTGAGGCGGAGCGTCACGCTCTCGAGCAAGGTCTGCGACATATTACGCGCGCCGTTCTTTTTCAGACGGTCAAAGTTCATCCGCTCGTGCGCAGCGTGCTTGTCTATGAGCACAAGCTCCGTGCCGACTTCGACGATGATATAGGTCTTGAGAGCTTCACCCACTATCTTGTGGTCGGGTATCAGCTGACTTTCAACATTTTGAACAGGTTTTTCCACAGCTTTGACCATGCTGTGGGCAGTTTCTTTAGGAATTTCAGTCGTTTCCGGTCGAATTTCGGTGGCCGGGCGGCCATTCGGCATGTCGAGCCGGGTTTGGTAGGGTATCTCATACGCTCCGAGCGCTGATGCCGGGGCAGTTTCAACAGGCTTTGGAGCCGGTTTCGGCGCGTCCTTCACGGTATAGCCCTGCGCGCGGAACTGCTCCGAAGTCATGCTGCGGTAGAAATCCGGCTTCGGCGCGGGGGCGGCAGTCTGCGTCTGCGGCGGTGCGAAGGCCGCGCGCACAGGCGCGGGTATCGCCGCAGGGGACGGAGACTTCTTCTCCGCGGGCGGCTCGGCGGGGGCCTTTATCCTGTCCTCCCCCGTCAGGGCGGCGAGGGTCGCATGATACACGACATCGAACACGCGCCGCTCCTGAGAGAACTTGACCTCGGTCTTTGCCGGGTGGACGTTTACATCGACACCGGCGCAGCTGAGCTCAAGGTACATGACGCAGGCGGGATAGCGCCCGGTCAAAAGGCTGTTTTTATACGCCTGTTCGACCGCGGCTTGGAGAAGCGAGGCGCGGATATACCTGCCGTTGCAGTAAAAATACTGCGCGCTGCGGTTGCCGCGGCACGCGGCGGGAGACGAAATGAAGCCATGGACGCGCAGCTCCCCGTCCTCGCAGGAGCAGGGCAGCATGTCCTTTGCGATATCGCGCCCGAGCAGAGAGTACACCGCGGACTCGGCGCGCCCGTCGCCCGGGGAGAAAAACTCCTCCTTCCCGTCGCGGATGAATCGGACGGATATCTCAGGCCGACCGAGGGCACAGCGCAGCGCCGTCTGCACACAGGCGGAGGCCTCGCTGCGGTCGGACTTTAGGAACTTGAGCCGCGCGGGGGTGTTATAGAAAAGCCCCTTCACGGCCATGACTGTGCCCTCCGGACAGCCGGCGGGACCCATGTCCTGAATGTCCCCGGCGGTCAGGGTGACAAATGTCCCTTCATCGTCGCCGCGGCGACGGGTGGTGAGCTCCACCTCGGACACGGCGGATATCGCCGCCAGAGCCTCGCCGCGAAAGCCCATCGTGCCGATGGCTTCGAGCCCGTGCTCGTCATGGAGCTTCGATGTGGCGTGGCGCAGGAAGGCGACGCCCGCGTCCTCAGGTGCCATGCCGCAGCCATCGTCCGTGACGCGGATGAGCGGCGCGCCGCCGCCCTTTATTTCGACGGTGACGGACTTCGCCCCGGCGTCAAAGGAGTTTTCCATCAGCTCCTTGATGACGGAGGCGGGACGCTCGACGACCTCGCCCGCAGCGATCATATCGGCAACGTGTGGGGAGAGTATATTTATAATGGCCATGAACATTTAACCTCGTGAGTCTATCTTTTAATTAGTGAACTATTATACATTATTTCAGTTGAAAGTTCCACTCCTTTTATGTTAAAATTAAATGCTATTCAGATTCGGATTCACAGGAGATTAACAATGCCTTACGAAAGAAAAACGATAGATATAAGCAGGATACACGAGCAGGAGGATATCTGCCGGCAGATATTCGACCGCGTCACCGCCGACGGGCAGCGCCCGCTCGCAATGGTAGACACCTACGGCTGCCAGCAGAACGAGGCCGACAGCGAGAAGCTGCGCGGTTATCTCAGCGAGATGGGCTACAGCTTCACGCAGGACGAGTTCCAGGCGGACGTGATAGTCGTGAACACCTGCGCGGTGCGCGAGCACGCGGAGATGCGCGTGCTCGGCAATGTCGGCGCGCTCAACCACACGAAGAAGAACAAGCCCGGCCAGATAATCGCCGTGTGCGGCTGCATGGTGCAGCAGGAGCACATGGCGGAGAAGATAAAAATGTCCTACCCCGTGGTCGACCTCGTGTTCGGCCCGCATGAGCTGTGGCGCTTCCCGGAGCTGCTGTTGCGGGTGATGGACAGTCACAAGCGTGTTTTCGCCACAGCGAAGGACGACGGCGCGGTCGCCGAGGGCATCCCCCTCAGGCGCGACGGCACGGTCAAGGCGTGGCTGTCGATCATGTACGGCTGCAACAACTTCTGCACCTACTGCGTCGTGCCATACGTGCGCGGGCGCGAGCGGTCGAGAAAGCCGGAGGATATCTTAGAAGAGGCACGGCAGCTCGTTAAAGAGGGCTACAAGGACATTACGCTGCTCGGCCAGAACGTCAACTCCTACGGCAAGGATCTCGGCAGCGGGGTGGATTTTGCAGATCTCCTGCGTATGGTGAACGATATTCCGGGTGACTTCCTCATCCGCTTTATGACGAGCCACCCGAAGGACGCGACCGAGAAGCTCTTCAAAACAATGGCCGAGTGCGAAAAGTGCGCGCATCAGCTGCACCTGCCCGTGCAGTCCGGCAGCGACAGGATACTCAAGCTCATGAACCGCAGCTATAACCGCGAGAAGTACCTGCATCAGGTCGCACTGGCAAAGCGCTATATGCCCGACCTCGTGCTCACGACGGACATAATCGTCGGCTTCCCCGGCGAGACGGACGAGGACTTCGAGGACACGATAAGCCTCTGCGAAGAGGTGCGCTACGACGCGATGTTCACCTTCATCTACTCAAAGCGCGTCGGTACCCCGGCGGCGTCCATGCCCGACCCATACACGCGCGAGCAGAAGCAGGAGCATTTCGACCGGCTCACCGAGGTATCGAACCGCATCTCCGGTGAGAAGCACAAGGAATACGAGGGAAAGACGCTGCGCGTGCTCGTCGACGGCGAGACCGGGCGCGACGAATATAACCTCTCGAGCCGCACAAACGGAGGCAGGCTCGTCCACCTCAAGGGCGAGAGCAGCCTCATAGGAAAATTCATCGATGTGAAGATCACCGCCAGCAACACATGGGCGCTGTACGGCGAGATAGTCTGAGATACGCAACTTAACGAAAGAGAGAAACTGTCATGGCTGAGCTTACACCCATGAAAAAGCAGTACAACGAAATAAAACAGCAGCATCAGGACTGCCTGCTGTTCTTCCGTCTCGGCGACTTCTACGAGATGTTCAACGACGACGCGAAGATCGCCTCGCGCGAGCTTGACCTCGCGCTGACGACGCGCGACCGCTCCGTTGAGGACCCCGACGAGCGCACGCCGATGTGCGGAGTGCCGTACCACAGCGCGGAGGCCTACATCGCGCGGCTCATCGCCAAGGGCTACAAGGTCGCGATATGCGAGCAGACAGAGGACCCGGCACTGGCAAAGGGGCTTGTGCAGAGGGACGTCATACGCATAATCACGCCCGGCACGGTGACGGAAAGCTCAATGCTCGAAGAAGGCAAGAGCACCTATATAGGCGCGGTGTACCTCGCTTCCCGTGAGGGCGGCGTCGCGTTCTGCGACGTGTCCACGGGCGAATTCTGCTGCGCGGCCTTTGACGGGGACGCGGTGAGCCACATTATAAACGAGCTTGGCCGCTTTGCCCCGCGCGAGGTCATCCTCTCTCCCGGCGCAAAGGAGAACGAGCATATATACGAGTTCGTCACACGAAAGCTTGAGGCCATGCCGGAGAGCGCGTCGGATGGGTTTGAATATCTCCCGGCATCGGTGCTGCTGTGCAGGCAGTTCGGCTTCACGGACATCGACCAGTGCGGCCTTGACGGGCAGCCCGGCGCGGTCTGCGCGGCGGGGGCGCTGCTCGGCTATATAAAGGAGACGCAGAAATTCGACATCAGCCACATAAACCGGCTCGACGTATTTTACGGCGGGCGGTACATGGAGCTCGACTGGGTCACGCGCCGCAACCTTGAGCTGACGGAATCCCTGCGCAGCGGGGAGAAGAAGGGCTCGCTGCTGTGGGTGCTGGATAAGACGAAGACCCCGATGGGCGGACGCATGCTGCGCTCATGGGTGGAGAGACCGCTGCTGTCGGCAGTGGCGATAAAGCGCCGGCTCACGGCGGTAAACGAGCTATACTCAAACAACGTCGCGCGCGGAGAGCTGATGGCGGTACTGCGCGAGATAACGGACATGCAGCGGCTTGTCGGCCGCGCGGTATACGGCACGGCCGGCGGGCGCGACCTGCGCTCGCTCTCGAACTGCGCGGCGGTGCTGCCGCGGCTCAAGGAGCTGCTCGCCCCGTTTGAGAGCGCGGAGCTCAAAAGCATCGCGGGGATGGACGCACTTGACGACATGCGCGCGGAGATAGACCGCGCGATATGCGACGAGCCGCCGTTTTCCGTGCGCGAGGGCGGCGTGCTGCGCACGGGCTATTCCGAGGAGGTCGACCGGCTGCGCAATATACGCGACAACGGCGCGCAGATGGTGCAGGAGCTGGAAACGCGCGAGCGCCAGCGCACCGGCGCGAAGAAGCTGAAGGTCGGCTACAACCGCGTGTTCGGCTACTATATCGATGTGCCCAATTCCGCGGGACTTGAAAAGGTTCCCGAAGAATACATACGCAAGCAGACGCTCGTTTCGAGCGAGCGCTATTTCACCCCAGAGCTCAAGGAGCTTGAGACGACGCTTTTGACGGCGCGCGACAGGGTGAACGAGCTGGAGTACCAGTACTTCACCGAGGTACGCCTGAGCGTGGCGGAAAAGGTAGACCGCGTACAGGCCGCGGCGGACGCCGTGGCGCGGCTCGACGCGCTCTGCTCCCTCGCCGAGACCGCCGTACGCAACAACTACACGATGCCCGAGGTCGACACCTCGCGCGAATTGCAGATAATCCAGGGGCGGCACCCGGTCGTCGAGCAGGCGATGAAGGACGTGCTCTTCGTCCCGAACGACACATACCTCAACGACAGTGACGACCGCGCCGCGATAGTCACGGGTCCGAACATGGCAGGTAAATCTACCTACATGCGCCAGACGGCGCTCATCATGCTGATGGCGCAGATAGGCTCCTTCGTCCCGGCAAAGAGCGCGACGATCGGCATAGTCGACAGGGTCTTTACCCGCATAGGCGCGTCCGACGATCTGGCCTCAGGTCAGTCCACCTTCATGGTGGAGATGAGCGAGATGGCCTCGATCCTCAAGCACGCGACTTCGGCGTCTCTCCTGATCCTCGACGAGATAGGCCGCGGTACCTCGACCTTTGACGGGATGGCGATAGCCCGCGCGGTGCTTGAATACTGCGCGGACAAGCGCAAGCTCGGCGCGAAGACGATGTTTGCCACGCACTACCATGAGCTCTCCGCGCTCGAGGGCGAGATACAAGGCGTGCGCAACTACAGCATAAGCGCAAAGAAGCAGGGTGGGAACCTTGTGTTCCTGCGCAAGATTGTGCGCGGCGCGGCGGACGACAGCTACGGCATAGAGGTCGCAAAGCTCGCGGGGCTGCCGGAGGCCGTGATAAGCAAGGCCAAGGGTTACCTCAAGGAGCTTGAGGCCGACGGCATAAGCGCGCTGCCGAGAGCGGATGCCGCGGACGACGGGCAGATAAGCTTTGCAGACGTCGGCACGGACGAGATACGGCAGATGCTCGAGAGCGCCGACCTCAACACGCTCACTCCGCTTGAGGCGATGAACCTGCTCTTCGAGCTGCAAAAGAAAGCGAGGGGCTGATGAACAAGAGAGCTTTACCCCCGTTCACAAGCGAGATGACAAAGCGCGAGCGCATCATGGCGCTATCGTACATCCCGTTTCACGTGGCGCTGCTGCCGCTGCTGATGACATGGCTGTCGGTATACGCAGGGCTTATAGACGAGGTGACGGCAAATGTGCTGTGCTACTCGATAGGCTTTATCTATATGCTTATCTTCGAGTTCCGCTTCCTGCGCCGCGACTTCGACCCGCTGTGCGACCACATGCTGCACTGCGCGCTTGAGATAATCGCGGGCTATCTGCTGATGACGGTCTGCAATTACTGCACGAGCATAATTATTCTCGCGGTGCTGCCGAACGCCTCGAACCCGAATAACAACGCGATCATAGACATGGCAAATATCGACCTGCGCTGGGTCAAGGCGATGTCGGTATTTCTCGCGCCGGTGGCGGAGGAGCTTATGTTCCGCGCCGGTATATTCGGTACGCTGCGCCGCCGCAGCCGCTTTGCGGCTTACACCGTCAGCGCGCTGGCATTTTCGCTGTATCACGTATGGGGCTTCGCGATCGCCGATCCAATAAACTGGATATACATTATACAGTACATCCCGGTGTCGCTGCTGCTGGCGCGCTGCTATGAGCGCACGAACAGTATATGGAGCAGCATATTCTTCCACGCGGCCGTAAACGCCATATCACTTCAGGCGCTCTATGCGCTGCAAAATATGTCATGAGCGGTTACACACTGAAAACCATCGCCCGCATCCGGAGCGATTTTCCGACGAAGTTCGGCATCCCCCGGCAGGCCGGGATCGTGAGCGAGCTTGAGAGCTTAATAGTTTTTGAACCGGAATACCACAATGACGAGGCGCTGCGCGGGATAGAGGACTTCAGCCACCTGTGGCTGATATGGCAGTTTTCCGAGAACGTGCGCGAGGACTGGTCGCCGACGGTGCGGCCGCCGCGACTCGGCGGGAACACGCGGCTCGGAGTATTCGCGACGCGCTCCCCGTTCCGCCCGAACGCGCTTGGGCTGAGCTGCGTGAAGCTGCTGGGGGCCGAAAAGCGCGAGGGGCTGGGGACAGTCCTGCGCGTCGCGGGTGCCGACCTCATGGACGGCACACCGATATACGACATCAAGCCATACATCCCCTACGCCGACTGTCACCCCGGAGCAAGCGGCGGCTTTGCCCCGGACTCCGGGGCAAGGCTCACGGTGGAATACGCGGCGGGAGTGCAGGAGCGTGTACCGGAGGATAAGCGCGCCGCGCTGACGGGCGTGCTCGCAAACGACCCGCGACCGCGCTATCAGCACGACAGCAGCCGCGTCTATGCCCTTGAGTTCGCGGGGCTTGAAGTGAAGTTCACGGTGGCCGGGGATGTGCTCACTGTGATATCGGCGGGAAAAGGCGCGGAGAAGTAACGCTTCTCCGCGATGGTAGATAAGCAAATATGCGCGCTGCGAGAAATATCGCAGCGCGCATATAATTTAAGGTTGTAAACTAAAAGTTGGGGTACCCGGGTAAACCTGGGCACTCCAACTTTTAGCATGTGGGGAAAAATAAGAG
>CAKTKV010000036.1 GCA_934572355.1 uncultured Oscillospiraceae bacterium | reverse complement strand
TCCGCTACGAAGAGGCTCCCGGCAATGTCCAGCAGAAGGTCATTGAGGAAGCAAAGGCAGCCGAGGATAAGGAATAATCCAAAGCAATAAGAATCACGGGCGGCCTTAATAGGCCGCCCTACGTATAACTATTAACTGTGTATAAGCATCTGACTTGATTGGAGATAAGATGAACAACGGTCTGTCCGGAATAAAGAACATAATATGGGCGCTGGCCATCGTCATTGCTCTTCTGGCGCTGCTGGTCGGGCTGATTTTTTCCGTCGCGTCCCGCAACTATGGCGATGCTCCAGACGGTACGCTCGTGCTCAGCAGCGGCAGTCAGGCAGTTGACAGCCGCGGCTCCGGGCTGGACGCCGATCCGTACTCCCCTATCGTCGGCGGCGGCACGCTCAAGGAGCTGCCGAGCACGCAGGACGGCGGGCTTGAGTATGTCCTCGGTATGACCTATCTCTGCACTTCGAGCTTCTCCGGCATCAACGATTACGCCTCCACGATGGGCGGCGGCGCGAACGCGATCATGTGGACGGACGGCGGGAACGGCATCCCGGCATCCGCAGCCGCCGATACTGAAGTCCTTCTCAATGACGGCTCGCTTGTCACCCCGGCAAAGGCCGCTGCCATATACCAGCCGAAGCGCCTTGTCATCTACATCGGCACGGACGGGCTTGGTACTGCAACGCAGGAGAGCTTTGCGGCAGGCTATAAAAAGCTCATAAGCAGCGTTCAGGCCGCAAGCAGCAGCACAACGATAATCTGCTGCTCGCTCGCGTCCGTCAGCAGCTCGTACCCCGGGGTCGACGGCGTGACCTCGGCGAAGATTGCCGAGGCGAACAGCTGGATAAAGCAGATATGCACAGACACCGGCGTATATTACGCTGACCTTGCTTCCATTCTCAACGGCAGCGACGGGTATATCTCCGACGAGTTCGTCACGCCCGACGGTAAGACCATCAGCTACGCCGGCATAGGCAAGATAGTCGAGTATTTCCGCTATCACTGCGTGTGAACCACTAATACCACAGCATGTAAAAGGCGCTTCGCGATGTATCGCGAAGCGCCTTTTCATATTCACTTATCTCTTCTTTTTACCGAAGATGCTCTTGCCGGATTCGCCGTCAAGGTCGCCCATTGAAGCGGCGAACTGACGCAGCAGCTCCTTCTGCGAGGAGGTCAGGTTCTTCGGCGTTCTGACATTCACTGTGACGAACTGGTCGCCGCGGCCATTGCCCCGGACATACGGGATGCCCTTGCCGCGCAGACGGAAGGTCGTGCCGCTCTGCGTACCCTCGGGTATGGTCAGCTTCACCTTGCCGTCAAGCGTCGGAACCTCGATCTCCGCGCCGAGCGTTGCCTGAGCGAAGTTTATGTCCTGTTCGAGCAGGACGGAGGTACCGTCACGCTCGAAGCGCTCATGCTGACGGATAAGTACAGTGACGATAAGGTCGCCCGCGGGACCGCCGTTTGAGCCGGCATTGCCCGCGCCGCTGACAGAGAATGCCTGACCGTCGTCAATACCGGCGGGGACGTTAACCGTCAGCTTATGCTGGCGGCGTATCTTGCCCATACCACGGCAGGTCTTGCACGGCTGGTGAATGATCTTGCCGGTACCGCGGCACTTCTGGCACGGCCCCATGGACTGCACCGCGCCGAAGGGGGTACGCTGCGTGGTCTTGACTGTGCCGCTGCCTTTACAGTCGGGGCATATCTCCGGAGTAGTTCCGGGCGCACAGCCTGTGCCCTTGCAGTCGGGGCATTGCTCGATGCGCGGAACGGTGACCTCCTTCTTGCAGCCGAAGGCCGCTTCCTCAAAGCTCACGGTCACAGTGGTCTCTATGCTCTCGCCGCGCCGGGGCGCGTTCGGGTTGCTGCGCGTGCTCCCGCCGCCGAAGCCGAAGCCGCTGAACATATCGCCAAATATATCGCCCAGATCACCGAAGCCGCCAAAACCACCGAAGCCTGCGCCGCCCGCACCGCCCGCACCGCCGAAACCTGCATTCGGGTCAAAGGCCGCGTGGCCGAACTGATCGTACTTCTTGCGCTTCTCGGGATCGGAGAGAACTTCGTAGGCCTCGTTGCCCTCCTTGAAGCGCTCCTCACAGGCCTTGTCGCCTGGGTGCAGATCAGGGTGGTTTTCCTTGGTAAGCTTCCTGTATGCTTTTTTTATATCATCGGCCGAAGCGTCCTTGCTGACGCCCAGCACCTCGTAATAGTCTCTTTTATCAGCCATTTTGTCCTTGCAGCCTCGGCGCCGCTGCGCGCCTTGGGCTGCCCACACCTCCTATGCGACCCCAAAAACATCGGACTGCATGGAGTCTTTTTATTCGATACATGCGCAGCTTAATACGCACTCTTGAGGCGGAGTGCTGCACCCCGCCTCAGGAGGATATTTTGCTTGGGAATTACTTCTTGTTGTCGTCATCAACGACGGTGTAGTCAGCGTCGTAGTAGTCCTGACCACCCTGTGCGCCTGCGCCGGGGTTCGCGCCGCCGGCCTGGCTGGGATCAAAGCCTGCGCCCTGTGCGCCGCCTGCTGCCTGATACAGCTTCTCGGAGACCTTGTAGAAGGCCTGAGTCAGCTCCTCGGTTGCGGCCTTGATGGCTGCTGTGTCGGTTCCGGTGAGAGCCTGCTTGAGTGCGGAGAGCTTGGTCTCGACTTCGCTCTTGTCGGCGGCGTCGAGCTTGTCGCCCATTTCGTTGAGGGTCTTCTCGGTCTGGTAAACCATCTGGTCGCCCTGATTGCGTACATCGACCTCTTCCTTGCGCTTTGCATCCTCAGCAGCGTACATTTCGGCTTCCTTGACTGCCTTGTCAATGTCCTCCTTGGACATGTTGGAGGAAGCGGTGATGGTGATGTGCTGCTCCTTGCCGGTGCCAAGATCCTTTGCGGAGACGTTGACGATGCCGTTTGCGTCTATATCAAAGGTGACTTCGATCTGAGGAACGCCGCGGCGAGCCGGGGCGATGCCGTCCAGATGGAAGCGGCCGAGGCTCTTGTTGTAAGCAGCCATTTCACGCTCGCCCTGCAGGACGTTGACCTCAACGGAGGTCTGGTTGTCTGCCGCGGTGGAGAAGACCTGACTCTTTCTGGTGGGGATGGAGGTGTTGCGCTCAATGAGCTTGGTGAATACGCCGCCGAGGGTCTCAATGCCGAGTGACAGAGGAGTGACATCGACGAGGACGATGCCCTCAACGTCGCCGGTCAGAACGCCGCCCTGGATAGCTGCGCCGATAGCAACGCACTCATCGGGGTTGATGCCCTTGAAGCCTTCCTTGCCGATAAGGGACTTGACCATGTCCTGAACTGCGGGGATACGGCTGGAGCCGCCGACGAGCAGGACCTTGGTGATGTCGCTGGGCTTGAGGCCTGCGTCGGACAGAGCCTGCTTCACAGGGCCGCTGGTCTTTTCGACGAGGTGGTGGGTCAGCTCATTGAACTTCGCACGGCTCAGAGTAACATCGAGGTGCTTCGGGCCGGTTGCATCTGCGGTGATGTAAGGCAGATTGATGTTCGAGGTGGTCACGCTGGAGAGCTCGACCTTTGCCTTTTCGGCTGCTTCACGCAGTCTCTGCATTGCGACCTTGTCTGCGCTCAGGTCGATGCCCTCGGTCTTCTTGAACTCGGAGACGAGGTAATCAGTGATGCAGGCGTCGAAGTCGTCGCCGCCGAGGCGGTTGTTGCCGGCGGTCGCGAGAACATCGATAACGCCGTCGCCAATCTCCAGAACGGAGACATCGAAGGTGCCGCCGCCGAGGTCGTAGACCATGATCTTCTGATCGGCCTTTTCCTTATCCAGACCGTAGGCCAGAGCGGCTGCGGTCGGCTCGTTGATGATACGCTTGACATCGAGACCCGCGATCTTGCCGGCGTCCTTGGTCGCCTGACGCTGAGCGTCGGTGAAGTATGCGGGGACTGTGATAACGGCCTCGGTGACGGGGCTGCCGATATAAGCTTCGGCGTCTGCCTTCAGCTTCTGCAGGATCATTGCGGAGATCTCCTGCGGGGTGTAGGACTTATTGTCGATATTGACCTTGTAGTTGGAGCCCATCTCACGCTTGATGGAGGAGATGGTACGGTCGGGGTTGGTGATGGCCTGACGCTTTGCGACCTGGCCTACCATACGCTCGCCGGTCTTTGCGAATGCAACGACGGACGGAGTGGTACGCGCGCCCTCGGCGTTTGCGATGACGACGGCTTCGCCGCCCTCCATGACTGCTACGCAGCTGTTAGTTGTGCCCAAATCTATTCCTATGATCTTACCCATTGTGAATTCCTCCTGATATATGTGGATTTGTTTTTTACTGAGAATTTATATACTAAAACCGCGGAGCGGTAATAGCCAAATTAGATGTGTTAATCCTGACGCGGGGATTTTGCTTTCAGACGATGAAGCCAAGCGACGCTGTACCAAGGTACTGCGAGCGCGGCTGAGGAAGTATCAAAGCAAAAGGCCAAGTCAGTTTGCAACTTTGACCATGGCGAATCTGATTACTTTGTCGCCCATCATAAAGCCCTTCTGGAACACCTCGACGATCTCGTTCTCGCCCTTTTCCTCATCCTCAATGTGCATGACGGCGTTGTGGAAAGCGGGGTCGAACTTCTTGCCGAGACACTCTATCTCGGTCACGCCGAGCTTTTCCATCGTGACGTTGAACTGATTCATTATCATTTCGACGCCGCGCCTATAAGCTTCGTCCTCGGTGGACTGCGCCAGCGCGCGGACAAGATTGTCATAAACCGGAAGGAACTTCTTGAGCGTTTCGGCCTTGACGTCACCGTACAGGCTGTCCTTCTCTTTCTGGCTGCGCTTGCGGAAGTTGTCATACTCGGCGCAGATGCGCAGGTACTTGTCGTTGAGCGCGTCCATTTCTGCCTTGAGGTCGGGCTTCTTTTCGTCTTTCTTTTCCTTGCCCTTTTTCTCCTCAGGCTTCTTCTCTTCGGCCTTTTCAGCCTCAGGCTTCTTGCCGTCGGCTTCCTTGGCTTCGATCTCGGGCTCTTCGGTCTTGACCTCTTCCTTTATTTCATCGGCGACAGGAGCCGCCTGCTGCTTTTCTTCCTTCTTATCCTTGCTCATTATGGTCATCTCCCTTGATTATCAGTTTATTGTGCATGCCCTCAGGCGGCGTCTCGCCGCTGCCGAGCCTGCGCGAGAGCCCCGCGGCAAGTAAGCTGAGCTTCGCGGCGACCGCGGAATAATCCATTCTCGTCGGCCCTACCACGCCGATCAGCCCGCGGGTGTTGTCGCCCGCGTCATAGCTTGCGATGACGACGCTTGAATCCTTCAGCTCCTCGGCCACGTTCTCCGGGCCTATGAGCACCTTGATGCCCACACCGTCTCCAAGCTCCTCCTCAGGCGGGAGGATATATCCGCCGCCGGAGAGATAGCCCATGAGCTTATGCGCCTTGTCCGGGTCGCGGTACTCCGGCTGGTTGAGCAGCCTGTTCTCACCCGTCACATAAGCGGATGGGGTATGCGCTCCGCTGAGGACTTCTATCGCGAAAGCGGAGATAACGGAGGTCAGGCCTATCGTATCGTCCGCCGCGCGCTCGGTGGTGTTTATCAGAAGCGAGGTGATCTGATCCTCTGTGATATCGGTGAAATTGGAGTTGAACAGCGCCGAGAGACGCTGCACAAGCCGCTGATCGACCGAAAGCGGAAGATGCACGAGCTTGCTTTTAACGGAATTATCGCTGAGCATCAGGACGATGATAAAGGTGTTTGCGTCAACATAGATGAGGTCGACGCGCTTTATCGTCACGGCGGCGCGCGTTGTGAGCGCGAGCGCCGGGTAATCGGTAAGCTGCGAGGCGAGGCGGCTTATATCGCCGATGGTATCATCAAGCTGCTGGAGGCGCTGATTCATACGGCGGTTTATGTCCTCCGTCTCCTCAGTGCTGAGCTTCTGCCGCTGCATAAGCTCGTTCACATACATCCTGTACCCCTTCGGGGTCGGGACACGTCCGGCCGAGGTATGCGGCTGTTCGAGATAACCGAGGCTCACAAGCTCGGCAAGCTCGTTTCTTATCGTGGCGGAGGAGCAGCCGAGCCCGGCAGTCTGCGCAATGGTCTTGCTGCCGACAGGCTCAGCAGTCTGGATATACTCATCGACGACTGCCGCAAGTATTTTCTTTTTTCTCTCACTGATCGCCATTTTATACCTGCCGAACCTTTTTAGCACTCACCGTGTTTGACTGTTGGCACTCTTACCTTTCGAGTGCTAATATACCATCGCTGCGCTTCTTTGTCAATAGTTTCGTCGGCCTTCTTATATATAATTCACAGAAAATACAAGAAGTTTTTGCGCAAATATGAACATGGCTCCTTCGGTGTTTGCCGAAGGAGCCGTAATCAAAATCTATTGAATTTTACTTCTTTTCGCTGGGTTCTTCCTCTATGTGCTTCACGGGCTGGAGCGTTGCGGGGTCGATATAATCGACGTCCATATAATCCTCCGTCTCATACGGCAGGTCGCTGCGCTTGAGCTTTCTGTCGATGAGGTTATTGATAAGCGTATAGATAACGACGAACACCGGCACGCCGAGGAGCATTCCCCAGAAGCCGAACAGTCCCGCGCCGAGGATGATGGAGAACATGACCCAGAAGCCGTTGATGCCGATGGAGCTGCCGAGCACCTTCGGACCGATGATGTTGCCGTCGACCTGCTGGAGCACGATGATGAAGATAACGAATATCAGGCACTTGAACGGATCGACAAGCAGCACCAGCAGCGCGCTCGGCACAGCGCCGATGAAGGGGCCGAAGAAGGGGATGACGTTCGTCACGCCGACGATGACGCTTATCAGCAGGGCATAGGGCATGCGCAGCAGGACGCAGCCGATATAGCAGATAAGGCCGATGATAGCCGAATCAACAAGCTTGCCGTTTATGAAGCCCATGAAGGTCTTGTCGGTGAAGTCAAGCCCGTCGAATATCTTCTTCACGGTATCAACAGAGAAAAGAGTGTACATGACGCGCTTGGCATTTGCCTTGAAGGTCTCCTTGCTGCCGAGCATGTATACCGAGACGATGATGCCGATAACGAGGTTATATATCGCCATCACGACATAGTACACACCCGCGCCGACATTGGAAATAAGGTTGCCGAGGCCGGGGAGCACGGTGTTCTTGAGCCAGTTGGCAAGGAACTCGTTCACATCACCCAGCGTCTGGACGGCATATTCTTCGATCTCCGGGTAATCCTCAAGCAGCCTTGTCAGCCACTGCGTGCCGTTGTCTATGTAGGTCGGGCTGTTTACGACGATGGTCTCAATGCTGCTGTACAGCTGCGGTATGATGAGGTAGATAAGGGCAACTATGATCGCCAGCATTATGATCTCCGAGAAAAGGATCGACATGCCGCGCGCGAAGCCATGTCCGTCGGAGCGCTTGTTCTTCTTATAGAGCTTTGACGCCAGCGGGCGGAACACCTTATTTTCAAGCGTGCGCACGAGCGGCCCAAGCAGATAGCTTATCACAAGACCCCAGATAAATGGGCTGAGGATCTTAACGAGCGCACCTATCGCACTGCCGACGGCACCGATATAGTTGAGCGCCATATAAAACAGTATCGCCGCGGCAACAACGCAGAACGCCGTTATGCCCCAATATAGATACTTTTTGTCCCATCTGAACGGTCGTCTCATATACAGCTTTCCTCCAATGCCAGCTTCTTTTGTATAGCTTATTGTACTCTGCTGCGTTTGTTGCCGTCAATATGTGATTTGTAAATTTTTGACGCGCGTTTGCAAAAAGCAAAAACGGATATGCTTTGTTTTTATGTAAACTTAATTTGGCGACCCGGTCATATTTTATTCATTTCTTTGTGTTGAAAACCCTGTTGAAAGTGTTAAAAACTCCCCTTGCTATCAGCATTCGGCGCTATACGCCGGTAGTGCATATTTTGTCGTATCCGCTCGAAATTTCCATAATTTTGTAAACCGGAACATAGATACGGTTTGTTACACATAGCCTTAAACAAGGAACTCGGCCTATCCCGGCAAAAATCTTTACGACTTTTTTATTGCGGCGCGCGCCGCATGGAGGAATGCTATGAAACGTCTGCTGCCGCTCGTCATCCTCATCTCGGTGATATTCACGCTTGCTTCTCCCTCGGCTTTTGCGCTCGACGCTGACGGGCGCGCCCAGCCGGAGGTCAGCGCCCCCTCGGCGCTCCTGATGGAAAAGGAGACGGGGACTGTCCTCTATGAGAAGAACGCGCATGAGCCGGGATTTCCAGCGAGCATCACGAAGATCATGACGATGCTGCTCATTGTGGAGGATATCGAGGCCGGCAGACTCAAGCTCGACGACACAGTCATAGCAAGCGAGCGTGCGGCGTCCTTCGGCGGAAGCTGCGTGTACCTCGAAGCTGGGGAGCAAATGAGCGTCAGCGATATGTTAAAATGCATCGCGGTCGTCTCGGCAAACGACTGCGCGGTCGCGATGGCGGAGCACATAAGCGGCAGTGAGGAAAAGTTCGTCGAGCGCATGAACAAGCGCGCAAAGGAACTGGGGCTTGAGAACACGCACTTCTCAAATTGCAGCGGACTGTTTGACGACGGCGCGCACTTCACCACCGCCTACGATGTCGCGCTCATGTCCCGCGAGCTTATAAAGCACGACCTTATCAAGGACTACACGACTATATGGATGGACAGCATACGCGGCGGGGAGTTCGAGCTGAGCAACACCAACAAGCTCGCCTACTGGTACCCCGGCTGCACGGGGCTCAAGACCGGCTATACCTCGACCTCGCGCTACTGCCTTTCCGCGACCGCCGAGCGCAACGGCGTGGAGTACATCGCTGTCGTCATGCACTGCGAGACGAGCGACTCGCGCAACAAAGACGCGGAAACGCTGCTCAACTACGCCTTCTCAAGCTTCCGTCTCTGCCCGCTCAATGACGGCGAGCCGCTGCCGGATGTGCATGTCGAGCTTGGCCGTGCCGATAGCGTCAAGGCCGAATACTCGGGCGACAGCGTGGCCGTGATCCCCAAAGGCGGTGAACCGGAATACACGCTCGAACTGCGCCGCAGTGTGCCTGCTCCGGTGCGTAAAGGCGACAGGCTTGGGACGCTGACAGTCAGCGCCGACGGGCGTACCGTCGCTGAGGTGCCGGTGTGCGCCGCGGAGGATGTGCAGCGGCTCGGCTTCTTCGGCTTCTTCGCCCGCCTCGCCGCAGGGATGTTCGCAATATAAACTTGACCCCGCCGAACCCGGCGGGGTCAAGCCTATGTTTATACAATTGGTATGCTTATCTCGGTGACGAACTTCTCTCTGTCGCTGGTGATGCCATAGTCGATCATCGTTATCTCACGCGAGAAACCGGACGGCTTCATGCCGTGCATGCGGATATGCTCCATGAGCCGACGGTACTGCTCTGCGGCTTCCGTGTGGCTGCCGCGAAAACGCACCGACACGCACTGCGTCTCGGGCAGAAGAACGGTCTCGCCGTCGAACCTGTCCTCATCGTCGAGGATAAGGAACACCCCGTCGTACTGCTCAAAGCTGCCTGCCTCAAGGTTTTCCGCCGATATCCCGACGCCGACCTTGCCGAGAAACAGCGCCGTCTCCGCCTGTGACTGTTCAAGCTCACGTATCGGCATTTCCATATCCAAGGGACTGCTGATCTTCAGCGCCGCGTCCATCCACACTATGCGCATGGCGGGAGTGACGGCGCATTTTATCATGTCAAGCTCCGAATGGCGCGCGTCGCGGATGCGGCGCAGGTTGTTGTCTATCCGCCGCTCGATACGCTGGAGCTCGAGCCGCTTTCTTTCGACCTCTGCCTTCTGCTGGCGCAGCTTTTCCTCCATCCTGTCAATGTCGCGGTTCTTCAAAAAGTCCGATATCTCCGGCAGCGGCATGTCCAGCTCGCGCAGATAGCGGATGGTGTTGAGCGCCTCGAACTGGCGCACGCTGTAATACCTGTAGCCCGTGTCGGGGTCGACGCGCTCCGGTGTCAGCAGGCCAAGGCTTTCATAATACCTCAGGCTGCTGACGCTGATGTGGAACAACTTTGCCATGTCCCCGATCTGGAACAGCTTCGGCATTTCCATTCCGTCAGCCCTCTGCTGCTACGGCTTTCCCGCGGCGGCTTATGACCGCGAAGGCGATCACGCATATAATGACTGACACGAGCGAGCCCACCGCCGTCGCAAGACCCATCGGCAAAAGCGTTGTCGGGAAGAGCTTGGAGGTGAAATATACACCCGGGACGCGCACAAGCGCGACAGCGATGATGTTGTGCATGAACGACAGCCCGGACTTCCCGCAGGCGCAGAAATATCCGCTGAAGCTGAAGTGTATGCCAGCAAAGATGCAGTCGAAAATATACCCGCGCAGATACTGCCCGCCCGCGGCGATGACCGCGGTGTCCGGTGTGAACAACCCGACGATGCTCTCGGCGATGAACTGGATAAGTATCGTGATAATGACGCCGAAGCCCGCGGCGATCATGACGGCGTAGCGCAGCGTCGCCACCGCGCGCTCGGGCTTGTTCGCGCCGATGTTCTGCGCGCCGAGTGCCGAGACAGTCGAGAGCATGGACGAGGGTACAAGGAACACGAAGCTAATGAACTTCTCGACGATGCCGACCGCCGCCGCGTCGGTGAGCCCGCGGCGATTGGCGATGATAGTTATAATAATGAAAGCGACCTGAATAAGCCCGTCCTGTATGGCGATGGGCACACCGATAGACAGCAGCTGACCCATCATATCGCGGCTGGGCTTAAGGTCCTCACGGCGCAGCGCGATTCCGGTTTTCTGCCGCAGCACCATGACGAGGGACACCGCGACGCTTATCGCCTGCGCAAGCGTCGTGCCGAGCGCCGCACCGGCAGGCCCCATTCTGAGCGCACCCATGAACAGGTAGTCCAGTGCTATATTGGCCGCACACGCGACTGCGATGAAATACATCGGGCTCTTTGAATCGCCCATGCCGCGGAAAACGGAACTGATGATATTATAGGCCGTAATGAGCGGTATGCCGATGAAGCAGATAGTGAGGTATGCGACCGTGCCCTCAACAGCCTCGGCGGGCGTTGAAATGACTGCGACGATCTGCCGGACTAAGACGAGCAGTACGACCGTCAGCACGACGGAGAGCGACATGAAAAGCGTCGCCGTGTTGCCGATGGCCTGTGCTGCACGCTTCCTGTCGCGCGCGCCGACGGCCTGACCGATGCTGACTGTCGAGCCCATCGCAAGGCCGACGATCATAACCGTCAGCATATGCATGACCTGAGAGCCGACCGACACCGCTGTTGTGCTCGCCACGCCCTCGAACTGGCCGATTATGAACAGGTCGGCAAGCCCGTACAGTGTCTGCAGAAAATAAGACAGCAGATAGGGCAGTGAGAATATGACAATGTTTTTAAATACGCTTCCGCTTGTAAGATTTCTTTCCATTT
>CAKTKV010000035.1 GCA_934572355.1 uncultured Oscillospiraceae bacterium | reverse complement strand
GACCCGAGAGCAGATACATATATCAGCTCAGCAAAGCCGTAAAAGGAGGCAGAACCATGGCCGTCAATACCGACCGCAAGCTCCAGAATCAGGTGATCTATTCCGTATACGTCAGAAACCACACCCCGGAGGGCACGTTCCGCGCCGTGATACCCGACCTTGACCGTATCAAGTCCCTCGGCACGGACATTATATGGTTCATGCCGATCCACCCCATCGGCCTCAAGGGCAGGAAAGGCAGCCTCGGCTGCCCCTACGCAAACCGCGATTACCGCGATGTGAACCCGGAGTACGGCAGCATGGCGGACTTCATGGAGCTCGTCTCCGCGATACACGCGCGCGGCATGAAGTGCATGATCGACGTCGTCTATAACCACACCTCGCCCGACTCCGTCCTGTATTCCGAGCACCCGGAGTTCTTCTACCACGGTCCGGACGGTAAGCCCGGCAACAAGATCGGCGACTGGTCTGATGTTATCGACCTTGACTATAATAACCGCGCGCTGTGGGATTATCAGATAGCCTCGCTCAAAATGTGGGCAAGCCTTGTCGACGGCTTCCGCTGCGATGTCGCGTCCTTCGTGCCGGTGGAGTTCTGGCAGAAGGCGCGCGAGGAGGTCAGCCGCGTGAACCCCAACTGCGTGTGGCTCGCCGAGACGGTACACCAGAGCTACGGCTGCCGCGCCCGCAGATTGGGCATATACTCCGCGCTCGATTATGATGAGTATTCCGCCTTTGATATCGAGTACGACTATGACACGCGCGAGTGCTTCGACAAGTACCTGCGCGGCGAGATCGCCCTCACGCACTATCTCGATATGCTGAACTTCCAGGAGGCCATCTACCCCGCGAACTACAACAAGCTGCGCTGCCTTGAGAACCACGACCAGCCGCGCATCCGCTCCTTCGTCCCGCGCGAGTGCGACCTTATCAATTACACCGCCTTTCTCTATTTCCTCAAGGGCACAACGCTTATCTACGCCGGGCAGGAGTTTGAGAACATCCACCTGCCGAGCCTGTTTGAAAAGGACACTGTCAGCCGCGGCACCGGCCGCGATCTGAGTAAGCTCATGCACCGGCTGTATGAAATAAAGCGCGAGCGCTTCGGCTGCGAGGATTACTTCCTTGCCGCCGGGGACGATAAAAACAACATCGCCGTGCTTGAGCGCGGCAGCTGCGATAAGCGCTTCATCGGCGTGTTCAGTCTCCGCTCTTTGAGCGCCGAGGTGAGCGTAGAGCTCCCGGACGGCTCTTATCCCGAGCTTATCTCCGGCGCTTCCGTTGAGGTCAGGGAAGGCAAGCTTCTGTGCGCAGGGCGTCCCATGATTTTGGAGGCGCGGCAATGCTGATAGACGGCAAGGCGCTTGCGCAGAGGGTGCGCGAGGAAACTGCGCGCGAGGCGGCAGCGCTCCCGCGCAAAGCCGGGCTTGCGGTCGTGCTCGTCGGGGACGATCCCGCTTCGCGCATATACGTCTCCGGTAAGGAGCGCGACTGTGAGCAGTGCGGCTTTATGAGCCGCGAATATAAATTTGACGATACCGTCACGCAGGAAACACTGCTTGAGCTTATCTCCGCGCTGAACCGCGATGCGGAGATAGACGGCATACTCGTTCAGCTGCCGCTGCCGGAGCACATTGACGAGGACGCGATAATTGAGGCGATCTCCCCCGAGAAGGACGTGGACGCGTTCCATCCGGTAAACGTCGGGCGTCTCTCCGCGGGGAAGCCCGTGCTGCTGCCCTGCACCCCGGCGGGGATAATGGAGATGCTGCGCGCCTATGAGATACCGGTCGAGGGCAGGGTCTGCACGGTGGTCGGGCGCAGCAACATAGTCGGAAAGCCCATGGCCATGATGCTCCTGCGCGCAAACGGCACGGTGATCTCCTGCCACAGCCGCACTCCGAAGCTCGCGGAGTTCACGCGTCAGGCGGATATCCTCGTCGTCGCGGCGGGACACAAGGGGCTCATTACCGGGGAAATGATAAAGCCCGGCGCGGCGGTCATAGACGTTGCGATGAACCGCGATGCCGAGACCGGAAAATTCACCGGGGACGTTGTGTTTGACGAGGCCGCCCGGCGCGCGGCGTACATCACCCCTGTGCCCGGCGGCGTCGGCCCGATGACGCGCGCGATGCTGATGCGCAACATCCTCGCCGCGGCAAAGCAGCATATATACGGGAAATAGGAATTAAAAAAATCGCTCAGGAAGTTTTGCACAACTTCCTGGGCGATTTTTTGTTTATATATTCATGCAGAAAATCTATTAAAACATCATATTCAGCTATCGTTATCTATTATCGTCCTTCGCTCTGCGACAGGACAAAGCGCTTGAAGTCCGCCGCTGCCGGAGAAAGCGTCATCGCCGGGTCGGTCACAAGGTAGAACATCCGGTTCGGTATCGGGCGCGATATCTGCAATATCTTCACGTTCAGCCGCAGCAGCATTTCCATATACGGGACTACCGATACGCCGAAGCCCTGCGCGACGAGCCCCGCGATGACCTGATCCTCCTGTATCTCATACGCGACCTTGGGTGCCGCATCGATCTGCGCGAACATATCGTTCACGACGTGGCGCAGCCCCGAACCGTGCGCGTACTGGATGAACGGATCGTCCAGCACCTCGGAAAGCTCCGCCGTGTGCCGCGCCGCAAGCCGGTGATCCGGCGGAACGATGAGCACAAGGTCCTGCTTCTTAATGGGGATAGACTCGAATTTATACTCCTCCGGAGCCTTGGAACTGAACACAATGTCCAACTCGTGCCTTTGCAGCTTGTGCATAATGTCCGAAGTCACGCCCGTGAAAAAGGTGAAGTCCACATTCTTATCTGCGTTCTGCCGCTTGAAGCTTGCCGCGAGCGCCGGGACATATTCCACTCCCAGCGTGCGCAGCAGGCCGAGGCGCACCACGCCGTTTCCCGCGGCGATGCGGTGCAGATAGTCAACGCTCCCGTCGAGGATCTCCAGCGGCTGGCGCACCTGCTTGAGAAACACCTCGCCAAACTGCGTAAGCTCAACATTGCGCCCGCTCTTTTCAAACAGCGGCACGCCCAGCTCCTGCTCAAGCTGCGCTATGGCATGGCTCAGGCTCGGCTGCGATATGTACATCTGCTCGGCGGCCTTGGTGTAGTGCCGTGTCTCCGCAAGGCGGACAAAGTACCTCAGGTGCGATAGATTCATCTTTATGCGCCTCCTCTTCCGATGAGTATATTATTACACAAACAATAGAAAAAATCTATCGTTTTATTCATTAAATCAATTTGTTAAATAAAGCACAACGTGCTACGTTTTAGACAACGACACCCGGAAACAAATTCATAGAACAGGAGAAAAGAGATGAGCCAAAAACGCTACTACCCAACAGCCCTCGCGCTGTACATCACTTACTTTGCGCTTGGCATATCCTCATCGGTCATGGGACACTACAAGCAGGAGTTCGCAGCACTCTGGGGTGCCCTTCCCGGCGCGGACGGAATGTACGATATCTCCTCCGTCGTCGCGGTCATCGCCGCCATCGGCCTCGGGCAGCTGATAGCCTTCCCCGCTGCGGGGCCGCTCTCGGATAAGCTCGGCAGAAGGATATCCGCCCTCGTCGGCTGCGCGCTGTTCGCCGTGTTCTTCGCCGGCATCACGTTCACAAAAAGCATGTATTGGGGCTACGCCCTCGCCGTCGTGAGCGGCATGGGCAACTCCTTCCTCGATACCAGCATCACCCCATCCTGCATGGAGATATTCAAGGAGAAGGGCACCATCGCAAACATCTTCACGAAGCTTGCCATATCTCTCTCTCAGTTTCTCCTGCCCTTTGCGATGCTCGCCGTCGACCGGCACGGTCTGCCGTTTAACACCGTGTTCCTCGCCGCGGCGCTTATCATCATCCTTGACGGCATCGCCATCGTGTTCCTCCCCTTCCCTCAGCGGGAGCTCGCGGCAAAGCATGAAACCGGCGAGAGGGAAAAGCTGCGCTTCACTCCCTCGGCGGCGATCCTCGTCGCCCTCGGCTTCACAAGCTCCACGACCTTCATGCTCTGGATGAACTGCAATCAGGAGCTTGGCGCGCTGTACGGGCTTTCTAACCCCAGCATGATCCAGACCTGGTACTCTCTCGGCATCGTCGCGGCCATCTTCATAAACGCCGCGCTTCTCAATAAGGGTCTGAAGCCCGCCAAGATCCTTATCATATATCCGTCCTGCGCACTCGTTACTCTTGCCGTCGTCTTCCTTGTTCAGGTTCCGGCAGTCTGTCTGGTCGGCGGCTTCTTCATCGGCTTCTTCGCGGCGGGCGGCGTGCTCCAGCTCGTCACCTCGGTCGCAAACGAGATGTTCCCCAAGAACCGCGGCGTCATCACCTCGATAGTCATGATCGCTTCGAGCGTCGCAAACTACGCCGTTCTGAACGCCGCGAGCCTTATAACCCGCGTCTCCGGTGTGAACGGCCCGCGATATGTTCTGCTTTTCAATATGTCGGTTACGCTTATCGGCGTCATCCTCGCAGTCATTCTCAACAAACGCATAGACATTGACACGGCAGTGCAGACGCAGCCGGTCAGTGCAGAATAAAAATGGAGGAATAAAGAAATGAGTAAACAGCATCCCATTACCGTCAGTTCATGGACCCTCGGCGATCAGTGCAGCTTTGAAGAGCGCGTCAGCGCGGCGAAGGCCGCGGGCTTTGAGGGTATCGGCCTGCGCGCCGAAACCTATGTGGACGCACTGAACGAAGGTCTTTTTGACAGCGACATCCTCGCCATTCTCGACAAGTACTCCATGCGCGTCACCGAGGTCGAGTACATTGTCCAGTGGGCGGAAGCAAAGCGCTCCTACGAGGAGAAGTACAAGGAACAGATGTGCTTCCACATGTGCGAGCTCTTCGGCGTGAACCACATCAACTGCGGCCTGATGGAGAACTACTCCGTCGAGTGGACGGCACAGAAACTCAAGGAGCTGTGCCAGCGCGCCGGAAAATACACCATCGGCGTCGAGCCCATGCCCTACAGCGGACTTCCCGGAATACGCAAGGCGTGGGAGGTCGTGAAGGGCTCCGGCTGCGATAACGCAAAGCTCATCCTCGACTCATGGCACTGGATACGAGCCGGGCAGAGCTACGATCCCGCTCTCATGGCGGATATCCCCGCCGAGAAGATCGTCTCCATCCAGCTCAACGACGTGCAGGCGCGCGCCTACGCCGCGGCGATACTCCGCGATGAATCCATGCACGACCGTGCGCTCCCCGGCAAGGGCTACGGCCACACCGCTGGCTTTGTCGAGATGATAAAGGCCAAGGGCGTCTCCCCCGCCGTCGTTGGCGTTGAGGTCATCAATGACGCTATCCTTGCCGCTGGCGTCCCCAACGCCGCAAAAGCAAACTTTGACGCGGTATCCGAGCTGCTCGCCAAGACTTGGCCAGAGATCGCGTCATAAGAAGCTTGCACCGTTCCGCTTTTGCCTTGCGGCAAAAGCTGCACTATGCAATCTCCTTCTTCCTTTTCAAATCAAACCCACTTCGTTGGGCTTTGATTTGATATATATTTAGGTTACGGCATAACTTCGCCTCAAATAAACAACTGATGTTATGGAGGAAACAACATGGAAAACAGGATCGATGGACACACCAGACTTTTCTGTCTGATCGGCTCTCCCGTGGGGCACTCCGGCTCCCCGGCAATGTACAATTACAGCTTTGACAAGCTTGGTCTCAATAACGCATACCTCGCCTTTGACGTCCCTCTTGAAAAGCTCGAGGACGCAGTCAAGGCGCTGAAGCTCATGAATGTCGGCGGCTTCAATATCACCATGCCCGATAAGACCGCCGTGTGCGAATACCTCGATGAGCTCTCCCCCGCGGCCGAAATGATCGGTGCCTGCAACACCGTCACCGTCAGTGAGGACGGCAGGCTCACCGGTCACAATACCGACGGCGTAGGCTTCGTGCGCAACCTTGAAAAGCACGGCGTTTCCGTCAAGGGCAAGAGCATCGTCGTCATGGGCGCCGGCGGCGCTGCCACCGCGCTCACCATCCAGGCCGCGCTTGACGGCGCTGCAAAGCTCGCCATCTTTAACCGCAAGACCTCCAAGGGCTACGCGAACGCCGAGCGCACCGTAGCCAAGATCCGTGCGAACGTCCCCGGCTGCGACGCTTCCGCAAACGACCTCTGCGATGCTGAAGCCTTCGCCGCGGCTGTCAAGTCCTGCGATATTCTTGTGAACGCCACCAAGGTCGGCATGGCTCCGCTGGACGGCGAGACGCTCGTCGATCCCTCCCTCTACCGTCCGGGACTCGTCGTTGCCGACACTGTCTATAATCCCCGTGAGACGCGCATGATAAAGGAAGCCTCGGCTGCCGGCTGCACCGTCGTCGGCGGAATCGGCATGCTGCTCCAGCAGGGCGTTGAGGCCTTCCGTCTCTTCACCGGCAAGGAAATGCCGGAGGACGAGGTCGCCGCAAAGTTCTTCAGCTGAAACTGGCTGATATTGATTAAATAAAAAGAGGTGCAAATAAGATGAAATTCCCCACCATGTTCAGCCCTATTCAGATCGGTACCGTCACCGTTCCGAATCGCTTCGTCGTCCCGCCAATGGGCAACAACTTTGCCAATACCGACGGCTCCATCTCCGAGCGCTCCGCGGCATATTACGAGGCGCGCGCCAAGGGCGGCTTCGGTCTCATCACCATTGAGTCCACCGTCGTCTACTCTGAGGCCAAGGGCGGTCCGAGAAAGCCCTGTCTCTTCACTGACGACACTGTTGACAGCTTCCGCGAGGTCGCCGAGCGCTGCCACCGCTACGGCGCAAAGGTGAACATCCAGCTCCAGCACGCAGGTCCCGAGGGCAACTCCAAGCTCACCGGCTACCCGCTCAAGGCCGCAAGCGCTATGGCTTCCCACTGCGGCGGCGAGATACCCGTCGCCATGCCGACTGATGAGGTCTACCGTCTCATCGAGGCCTACGGCGACGCTGCGGCCCGCGCCCAGAGAGCCGGGATAGACATGGTCGAGGTACACTGCGCACACGGCTACCTTGTCAGCACCTTCATCTCCGCGCGCACGAATAAGCGCACCGACGAGTTCGGCGGCTGCTTTGAAAACCGCATGCGTCTGCCCCGGCTCATCATCGAAAACATCCGCCGCAAGACCGGCAACATGCCCATCCTCTGCCGCATAAACGCGCGTGATGAGGGCGAGGGCGGCCTGACCGTTCAGGACGCGGCGGCAGTCGCGGCCTATCTTGAGCAGGAGTGCGGCGTCGACGCGCTCAACGTCTCCCGCTCCATCCACCTGCACGATGAGTTCATGTGGGCGCCGAACAACACCCACGGCGGCTTCAATGCCGATCTTGTAACCGAGATCAAGAAGGCTGTCTCCATCCCCGTCATCACCGTCGGGCGCTATACCGAGCCGCAGTATGCCGAGCTTCTCGTGCGTCAGGGCAGAGCCGACCTCGTCGCCTTCGGCCGTCAGTCCATTGCTGACCCCGAGCTGCCTGTCAAGGCACGCACCGGCCATCTTGAGGCCCTCACCCCCTGCATCGCGTGTCTGCTCGGATGCGTGCCGAACATGCTCGCCGGCCGCCCCATCACCTGCGCGATGAACCCCTGCGTCGGCCGTGAGGCGGAGCTCGTCCCCGCCGAGGTGCAGAAGAAGGTGCTCGTCATCGGCGGCGGCCCCAGCGGTATGTACGCCGCGATGATGTGCGCAAAGCGCGGCCATGACGTCATCCTCCTTGAGAAAAACACCGAGCTTGGCGGACACTTCCTTGTTGCCTCCTATCCCCCCGCAAAGGGCGAGATCGCTCCGGCGATCCGCAGCCTCATAGTCAGATGCCGTGAAGCGGGCGTCGATATTCGCCTCGGTGTCACCGTCACGCCAGAGCTCGTGACTGAGCTCAAGCCCGACGCCGTCATTGTCGCCACCGGTTCCACGCCGCTTATCCTGCCCATTCCCGGTCTTGCGGACTGCGGGTATGTAAACGCCGAGGACATGCTCACCGGTAAGTATAATGTCGGCAAGAAGGTGCTCATCGTCGGCGGCGGCATGGTCGGCGCGGAAGCTGCCGAGCATCTTGCCGAGCGCGGCCACGCCTGCGATATAGTCGAAATGAAGCCCGTTGTCGGCGAGGACATTATGCCCGAGCCACGCAAGTACATCATGGCAAGCCTTGAGCACCATAAGGTCGGCCAGTTCACGAACGCCCGTGTCAGCCAGTTCTTCACTGACGGCGTCGCCTATACGAGTACCCTTGACGGCAGCACACACGAGCTGCGCGGCTATGACAGCATCGTGCTCGCGATGGGCTACCGCTCCAATAACACTCTCTCGGCAGAGCTTGAAAAGCTCGTGCCCCAGGTAATAGTCATCGGCGAAGCGCGCCAGGCTCCCGGCAACTCCATGCTCGCGACCGGCGACGCTCTCAACGCAGCCCTCGCGATATAACAGACATAGCAAATTCCCCGGAAGCTCCGCATCAATGCGGAGCCTCCGGGGAATTGTTTCATTTAGCTTTAATTATTCACCCCATGGTGCGCGTCGGGGCTGCTCATGTCGAGGGCGCGGAATGTGTAGCCGTTCTGCAAGCCCCAGATTATGACCGACTCCACCGCGTTCACGCTGAAGTCCTTTATATCGTGCTGCAATACAACTGCCGCTTTCATGCCGCGGCAGCCGGACTCGATGTTGGAGATAACGACATCCGTCTTTGTCGTCTCCCCCGCGTCGCCCGAGGATACGTTCCAGTCAAAATACTTATAGCCCATGTCTGTGAGCGCTTCCGTCAGGCGGGACATTATGCCCGGATTGAAATTGCTGACCGTGTTGGAGCTTCCGCCGGGGAAGCGGCACAGCTGCGTGTAGCTGCCGGTCTGCTCGTATATGATCTCCTCCATGGCGTTGAAGTCATTGAAGAAGGCCTCCTCACTGGAGTAGATGGTCTTATAGTTATGCGAGTAGCTGTGCACGCCGACGGAGTGCCCCTCGTTCACCTCGCGGGCGATCAGGTCATAGTACTTGGAGTTTGCCGCCGTGACAAAGAACGTCGCTTTCACGTTATACTCCGCCAGCACGTCCAGAAGCTTTGAGGTATACGGCCCCGGCCCGTCGTCAAAGGTGAGGTAGATCGTCTTGCCATCGGGATTCACAACGTCCGGTCTGTTCGCGGGAATGACCGTGACGCTGCGCGTCACGCTGACGGACTCGCCCGTCTCGCTCGTGAGACTGTAAACTATCTGATAGTCCCCCGCGATATATGGCACAACGTCGCTCTCCACCTGCACAAGGGAAGTCAAGTCATCCCCCAGTCCGTCCGTCGCCGTATATCCGGGATCGGTGAAATCCGTGCGCGCGGTGAATATCATGTTCTCGTCGCCGTTTAAGATGATGCGCGGTTCGGTCTTCGCGTACTTTATCTCGCGCACGGCGGTCGCGGTGTTCCCGGATGAATCCGTGACGGTATATGTCACCTTGTCCTTATCCTCGGTGCGCACGACCTTTGCGGTAAGGTCGCCGTCGCAGCTGTCAAAGGCGGTGTAGCCCTCCTCCTCGTAGCCGTCCATCCAGCTCGCCTCGTAGCCCTCTATGTGCCTGAGCTCTATAACAGGCGGCGTCGTGTCTATAACGGTGACGTGCCGCTCCGTCACATAGTCCGTGAACATCCAGCGCGTCCAGTATTTAAGCGTATAGCTGCCGAGCTTCGTGGTATCGACGCTGCCCTCGGTCGCGACGTGCAGGCGCTGCGTCCCCTCGCCGAAAAGCTTGCCATAGGTCACAGCGTATACACCCGGTTCCTCGTACACCTCGCCGTACTCCTGCGTCATGCTCTCCGATCCCGTCACGTAAAAGCGCACGTGGCGCGCGTCTATTATCACGGCCAGCGCCGCGATTGCGACAATATAGGCCAGCAGCACCAGCAGTATTACTTTCAGTCTCCGGCGGGTCCTGTCTTTCCCCTGCCGCGTATCCATTTCTTTCATCTTTCCGTGTCCTGTCTGATTTATATCTGAAGCGTATTATACACCCTTTTTCCCGACAATGGAACCGACCGCGATAAATTCTCTCCGCCTGAATTCTAAACTTTATTTAAGAATTAACACTCTTCCCGGCTTAGTTTTTGTTGATATATGCCAATAATTCTGGTATATTATAGGTTTGTCGGGAGACAAAAATTTTATCTCTGCGGCAGCCAGCCGCAGGAAAGGAAGAAACATGAAAAATACCGAAAAAACCATGGACAGGATCGTGGCTCTGTGCAAGAACAGAGGCTTCATTTTCGCCGGCTCCGAGATCTACGGCGGCCTTGCCAACACCTGGGACTACGGTCCGCTCGGCGTCGAGCTGAAGAACAACATCAAGCGCGCCTGGTGGAAGAAGTTCGTGCAGGAGAACCCGTACAACGTCGGCCTTGACGCCGCCATCCTCATGAACCCGCAGACCTGGGTCGCCTCCGGCCACCTGAGCGGCTTCTCCGATCCGCTGATGGACTGCCGCGAGTGCCACGAGCGCTTCCGCGCGGACAAGCTCATTGAGGACTGGTGCAGCGAGACCTCCTTCGAGCTGCCCAAGCCCATCGACGCCTTCTCCCAGAGCGAGATGAAGGACTTCGTCGAGGAGCACAACATCCCCTGCCCGACCTGCGGCAAGCATAACTTCACCGATATCCGTCAGTTCAACCTGATGTTCAAAACCTTCCAGGGCGTCACCGAGGACGCGAAGAACACCGTCTACCTCCGTCCCGAGACCGCGCAGGGCATCTTCACAAACTTCGTGAACGTCCAGCGCACCACCCGCCGCAAGCTGCCCTTCGGCATCGGTCAGATCGGCAAGAGCTTCCGCAACGAGATCACCCCGGGCAACTTCATTTTCCGTGTGCGCGAATTTGAGCAGATGGAGCTTGAGTTCTTCTGTCAGCCGGGCACCGACCTTGAGTGGTTCGACTATTGGCGCAGCTTCTGCCACAACTTCCTGCTCTCCATCGGCCTGAAGGACGAGAATCTCCGCCTGCGTGACCATGACCCCGAGGAGCTCTGCTTCTACTCCAAGGCCACTACCGACTTTGAGTTCCTCTTCCCCTTCGGCTGGGGCGAACTCTGGGGCGTTGCCGACCGTACCGACTATGACCTGACCCAGCACCAGACCGTCTCCGGTCAGGACCTCACCTATTACGATCAGGAGAAGAACGAGCACTATATCCCCTACGTTATCGAGCCGTCCCTCGGCGTCGAGCGTACCGTGCTCTCCGTCCTGTGCGACGCTTATGATGAGCAGGTCGTCGGTCAGGACAAGAAGGGCAATGACGATATCCGCACCGTGCTGCATCTGCATCCCGCTCTCGCTCCGTTCAAGTGCGCGATCCTGCCGCTGAGCAAGAAGGAGATCCTCACCGGCCCCGCAATGGAGCTTTACAACGAGCTGAGTAAGGACTTCATGTGCGACTATGACGAGACCGGCTCCATCGGCAAGCGCTACCGCCGCGAGGATGAGATTGGTACTCCGTTCTGCATCACCTTTGACTTCAACACCGTCGGCACCGAGACCGACGAGGCCGACCACTGCGTCACCGTCCGCGAGCGCGACAGCATGGAGCAGGTGCGCATCCCCATCAGTGAGGTCAAGGCGTATATCTCCGAGCGTATCAAATTCTGAAATCAGGTGAATATATAGTGAAATACGGTTTCATTAAAGCCGCCGC
>CAKTKV010000034.1 GCA_934572355.1 uncultured Oscillospiraceae bacterium | reverse complement strand
CAAGTGTATTTGTATCAAGCCGCAAATTTGTTTCATCTGCCTAAAATCTTACAAAATAATGTCAGCTGTACAAATTGTTCCCCAAAGCACAAAAATGCGTGACTTCTCACACAAGGTATGTTATTGTATTGACGTATGAGAGTATCACTATTCTTTATGAGGAGGATGTTGCCCAAATGGTGACAAATAAAGAAAATCTTTATAAGCTCGGTCAGAAGATGACCGACCGCATCCCCTACAAGCTCGGCCTTAAAAAGCTGGACGAGAGCTGCCCGGAATACTGGGGGCTTGCCAATGTGCTTGATGACGATATGGTCAACATCGCCTTGAGCATGAAGCAGCGCACCCCCATGACGCTTGAGGATGTTTCCAAGTCCTCCGGCTGGACGGATCTGGACGCGCTCGAAAAGAAGCTCCATGAGATGGGCGTTGTCGGCCTTATCGAATGGAACTGGGAGAACGACGCGCATGTCAAGCAGTACATACTGCCCCTCTTCGTTCCCGGCGCGGCTGAGTTCCTCAACATGCGCAAGGAATTCGTTGACGAGCACCCCGAGGTGTGCGACTTCTTTAACGCCATGACGACTCTCCCGCTTGAAAAGGTCACGCCCATGGTTCCCCTCGGCGGCGCAGGCATCGGCATGCACGTCATCCCCGTCGAGAAAGCCATCCCCACCGGCTCCAAGTCTGTCAGCATCGAGCATCTGTCCCACTGGCTGAAGAAGTATGACAAGTTCGCAGTCGGCGTCTGCTCCTGCCGCCGCTCCCAGAGTGTGCGCGGCGAAGGCTCTGGCGACGTTGAGGATCTGTGGTGCATCGCTGTCGGCGACACCGCCGTTTACTGTGACGAGACCCAGAAGGACGGCAAGCTCATCACCTATGATGAGGCTATGGCAATACTCCAGCGTGCCGAGGATGAGGGCTATGTCCACCAGATAACCAATATCGACGGCGAAGATAAGATATTCGCCATTTGCAACTGCGCGCCCGGCGTCTGCTACGCGCTGCGCACCTCCCAGCTTTTCAATACGCCCAACATGTCCCGCAGTGCATATATCGCGCATGTCGATAAGGAAAAGTGCGTCGCCTGCGGCAAGTGCGTTGAGGTCTGCCCTGCCGGTGCGGCAAAGCTCGGCCAGAAGCTCTGCACCAAGAACGGCTACATCAAGTACCCCAAGCACGAGCTGCCCGACGATACCAAGTGGGGTCCTGATAAGTGGAACCCCAATTACCGCAACGACAACATGATAAACTGCTATGACACCGGCACCTCCCCCTGCAAGGCCGCATGCCCCGCACATATCGCCGTTCAGGGCTATGTCAAGATGGTTGCCGAGGGCAGGTACCTTGACGCGCTCAAGCTCATAAAGCAGGATAACCCCTTCCCCGCCGTCTGCGGCAGTATATGCAACCGCCGCTGCGAACAGGCCTGCACCCGCGGCAATATCGACAGCCCCGTTGCTATCGATGAGATCAAGAAGTTCATCGCCGAACAGGAGCTCAAGGCCGAGAGCCGCTATATCCCCGCACCGCGTCCCAAGAAGCAGCAGCTCATTCCCTATGAGCAGAGGATCGCCGTTATCGGTGCCGGCCCTGCCGGTATGAGCTGTGCCTTCTATCTGGCAAATATGCTCTATAAGGTCACCGTGTTCGATAAGAACCCCGCCCCCGGCGGTATGCTTACCCTTGGCATTCCCAACTTCCGTCTTGAGAAGGACGTCGTCAACGCTGAGATAGACGTTCTGCGCGAGATGGGCATTGAGTTCAAATGCGGCGTCGAGGTCGGCAAGGACATCACCCTTGACGAGCTGCGCGCTCAGGGCTACAAGGGCTTCTATCTCGCCATCGGCGCTCAGAAGTCCGCACCTATCGGCGTTCCCGGCGAGGAGCTTGAAGGCGTGTTCGGCGGCATCGACTTCCTGCGCGAGGTCAACCTCGGCGGCAAACCCGCTATCGGCACGAAGTGCGCCGTCATCGGCGGCGGCAACGTCGCAATGGACGTGTGCCGTACCGCAGTCCGCTGCGGCGCAGAGGACACCTATATAATCTACCGCCGCAGTCAGGCCGAAATGCCCGCCGACGAAGAAGAGATCTCCGAGGCGATGGCTGAGGGCGTCAAATTCCGTTTCCTCAGCGCCCCTGTCGAGATCATCGGCAAGGATGGCAAGGTCAGTGCGCTCAAGGTCGAGCGTATGGAGCTCGGCGAGCCTGACGAAAAGGGCCGCCGCAAGCCTGTCGGCACCGGCGAGTATGAGACCATCGAGGTCGACAGCGTTATCGGCGCGGTCGGTCAGCAGGTCGATCTCGGCGGCATCGCCCCCGAGGGCATGACCTTTAACAAGAACGGCACCGTGGTCATTGACCCGGTCACCGGCCAGACCACGCAGAGCGACATCTTCGCCGGCGGCGACTTTGTCACCGGGCCGAAGTTCGCCATCGACGCCATCGCTGCCGGACGCGTCGGCGCAGAGTCTCTGCACCGCTTCGTCAATCCCGGCCAGAGCCTGACTCTTGGCCGCAACCGCCGCGAGTTCATCGAGCTCAACAAGGAAGAGGCCGTCATCCCCATCGGCTTTGACAACGCCCCGCGTCAGGTTCCCGGTCACGATGCTGCAAAGGCCAAGACCTTCTCCAATGACCGCCTGACCTTCACCGAAGAGCAGATACGCAAGGAAGCCTCCCGCTGCCTTGGCTGCGGCGCTACCGAGGTCGACGAGAACCAGTGCATCGGCTGCGGCCTCTGCACCACCAAGTGCGAGTTCGACGCCATCCACCTCAGCCGCGACCTGCCCGATGCATCGAAGATGTACAAGGCCGAGGACAAGATGAAGGCCATCCTGCCCTACACGCTCAAGCGTGAGATCAAGATCATCAAGAATCGGAAGAACAAGTAATGCACGAACTCGGTACCGTTGTTTATATCATTGATACCGTCGACAAGCTCGCCGTCGAGAATCACCTGACCAAGATCGGTTCGGTGACTCTCGAGGTCGGCGAGGTCAGCGGCATCATCCCCAGCTATCTCTCGGATTTCTGGCTCTACGCCCGTAAAAAATCCGGCTTCCTCAAGGAAGCCGAGCTGAAGATAGAGACTCTGCCCGCGGTCACCTTCTGTCAGGACTGCAAGCAGACCTATCCCACGGTGCAGTACGCCAAGGAGTGCCCGCACTGCCACAGCACGAACACCTTCCTCATCACCGGCAATGAGTACAACATCAAAGAGATAGAAGCAATGTAGTGTTAACCCAAAAAGACAACGGCGGCGTGACTTCGGTCACGCCGCCGTTTACAAGCTTAAATTCACAAGCAAAAACCTCCTGTTGTATTGCCCAACAGGAGGTATGCTGTATGTCACAATGGAACACAAATATTGCGCAATTGCGAAATGCAACGTCTCTAAAAAGTTCCTATGACTATTAGATTTTCAGGATTTCGCGCTTATTTCCGCATCGTAAATGCTTACTCTGCGTCTTCCCAGTTATGCCAGACGTTCTGGACATCGTCGTTATCCTCGAACATGTCGAGCATCTTCTGCATGTTCTTGATATCGTCCTCATTGGTGAGCTTGATGTAGCCGTTCTGCGGCAGCATCTCGACCTGCGCGGAGAGAAGCTTGTAGCCCTTCTCAGTCAGCGCGTCGGCAACAGATGCGACATCGTCCTCCGCGGTGTAGACGGTCATGACCTCGCCGTCGGCCTCAAAATCGGCAGCGCCCGCGTCGAGAGCATCCATCATCACGGTATCCTCGTCAAGCTCTTCGTCCTCGTTGTCGATGACGATAACACCCTTGCGGTCGAAGGACCAGGACACGCAGTTGGCAGCGCCCATGTTTCCGCCGTACTTATCAAAGTAGTGGCGGATCTCGCCTGCGGTACGGTTGCGGTTGTCGGTCATTGACTCGACAATGACGGCAACGCCCTGAGGACCATAGCCCTCGTAAACGACCTTTTCATAGTTCTCGGTATTGCCCGCGCCGAGCGCCTTATCGATAGTGCGCTTGATATTATCGTTCGGCATATTGGCGGCCTTTGCCTTGGCAATGACAGCCGCGAGTCTGGAGTTGCTGCGCGGATCACCGCCGCCGCCCTCCTTGACAGCCACGATCATTTCTCTGGCTATCTTGGTGAAGGCCTGCGCGCGCTTGGCGTCAGCCGCTCCCTTGGTCTTTTGTATGTTGTGCCACTTGGAATGTCCTGACATATAAACAACTCCTCTTGTATCTTGTGAATAAACGCATAGCAGCATTAACGGCAAATATTTTATCACATCGCCCGCGCTATGACAAGTAGTTTTTTACACGCATTTTGGGATAAGCAGAAGTCCCGCGCTGCCGGCATCCTCGGTCTGGTTCGCGGCGCTGATCTTTTCAACGCTCGAATGGTACTCCTTCGCAAGCTCCCACATAGTCTCATCCCCGGCTCTGACGAGCGTGACTGCCGGGTACTGCGAAAGGTCGAAGCCGTTCTCCTCGTCAAGCTCTATCGAGTCCACTCTCCTGACCTCGACGCTCCCGACTGAGACACAGCTCAGCTCCAATGCCATGTGCCCGTCGACATACTGCCCGTCGGGACGCAGATAGACGTCCGTCAGGCGCGCCGAGCTGATCCTCACGCTGGCGCTCCCCTCGCCCTCCATGCCGATGCTGCGCCGCACCGCCGCAAGCTGTCCCTGTGTGCTGCGGTACATGACATCGACATTCACCGCCGCGCTTATCTTCGTCTGCTCCTGCGAGATATGCGCCACCGACACGAATGCGCTGAGCACATCCGCGCAGTCCTCGACGATGCTTATCCGCTCATCCGCAGCAAGCTTGAGCTTCTGCACCTCGGAGCCTGCATCGTAGCGGCAGGACTGCCTGCGGCACTCCGCCGGCATGAGGTTACTGTAAGCGTCGGCAATATATGTCATGCGCTTTCTGCTGCGGCACACCAGCTGCATCACCGCGTGAAGCTCCGCGTCGAGCGCCTTGTCGCCGTTCACGGTGTCTATAATGTCAAAGTACGCGCCCGTCAGCTCTATTGACGTGCAGCAGCTGTCCATGCACTCCTCGCCGATATCGATTATCTGCGAAAACGGGGTGCAGAACTCCGTGCGCACGGGGTAGTTCACCTCATCGGAAAGATAGCATACGGCAAGCTCCGCGCTTCCCTTTACTATCACCTTCGTGCCGATAAGCTGGCTGTCGCTCACAACGAACTCTGCCCTGCTCGACACGAGCCGTGACGGCTTCGGCTTGCCGCCGGGGAACGAAAACTGCTCGTTTACCGCAAAGGTCTTTTCACATACGGCGTCGGTGAACATGAGTTCGGCGCTCTCGTAGCGCGCATGCAGGCCGCGGCAGGCGTTCTCCGGCAGGCGCGACTCGATGCTTATACTCTCCTGCTTATAGCAGCTCAGCTCCCCGGATATCTCGAAGGTCACTGACACCTTGCGCGGGTTTATCACTCTCGCCTCTGTACTGAGTATCGAGAGCTTTATTTGCGCCGCGGCGTCCGACTCGATATCCGGTACCTCATACTCCACGGAAAAGCTCTTGCTGAGCCTGACGAAGGACATGCTCTCCTGGCTTTCGGTTATGTACAGCAGCGACGCTACCGCCTCGCCTGATATCAGTACGCCGCGGCTCGTGATGTCCTTGCTCTTGAGCATGACATAGCTCTGCACCGTCGCGATGCGGCCAATGTCGTCGTCCGTGTCCGGTACGACGCTCTCCGCGCTCTCCTGCACCTTTTTTGTCTGGCGGCTTATTTCCCGGTACATACTCACGTTTTTATTCTCAAATTTGATTTCCATATTCTTCTGCTCCTTGCTGCACAGTTTGTACAGAATATGCCCGCTGCGGCATCTTTATTACTTACGGGTAAATCTGGCTATCAGATCGGAAATGAATTTCGGCAGCTTGAATATAAAAACTCTCATGTCTGCTCCTTTCCCCGGCAAGCCGTAATAATACAATTATTTCAGCGGCAGCGTATATACCATATGCCAAGACCGATAAGGGCTGCGGCGAGAACGAACCACCAGAACTCCGTCGGCAGGACAAGGGACAGTATTATCACCACGCCTGCGGCTATCGCCGTGCAGCCCCATATACTGTGGTTACCTCTGCGCATAAAATGACCGCCCCCCCGCGAAATGTATTCTCTGCATTCTACGCGGCGGACGGTCGTTTTATGTATCCGCTATTCAGTTTTCCCAAGACTTGCGCTGTGCGACTATCTCATACAGCCGCTGATAGGAGCTATAACGGCTTGGGGCTATCTCCCCCGCCGCGACTGCCGCCGTCACGGCGCAGCCCGGTTCTTTCAAATGTGCGCAGTCATTGAAGCGGCACTTGCCCATGTACGGGGCGAAATCAATAAAGTCGTGCTGTAAGCCCTCCTTGCTGATCTCGCATATCATCTCCACGTCAAGCGAGGCAAAGCCCGGAGTATCGGCTATGAATGTGCCCTCGCCGAGGTCGTAGAGCTCAACATGTCTTGTCGTGTGCTTTCCTCGGCCAAGGCGCTCGCTGACCTCGCCCGTCTCAATGTTTATCCCCGGAATGAGCGCGTTGAGTATGCTCGACTTGCCGACGCCGGAATTTCCGGTAAAGGCGCAGACCTGCCCTTTCAGCGCCCGGCGCAGTTCATCTATGCCCTCGCCGGTCTCCGCGCTCGTGCGCAGAACTCTGAAGCCTGCTTTCGTAAACACCGTGTACAGCGCGTCGCCCGGGTCGATGTCCGTCTTGTTTATGCACAGCACGAACTCACAGTCAGCTTCGGCTGCGATAACTGAGATCCTGTCGGCGAGGAAGGGATCGGTCACGGGGTTCGTGTTCGCGGCGACGAACACAAGCGTGTCGACATTCGCGACGGCGGGACGGATGAACCAATTGCGCCGCTCGCGCACGGAGTCTATACGTCCCTTGCCGTTTGCCTCAGGGCTGCACAGCACCCTGTCGCCGACGAGCGGAGACGTACCGTCAAGCCGGAAGCGCCCTCTCGCGCGGCACTCGAGCACACCAAGCTCTGTCTCCACATAATAAAAGCCGCTGAGCGCTTTTATGATTATTCCCTCAGTCATTACTCACCTGTAATTATCCGGGCCGGAGGAAACCTTGAGCTGAATCTTGGAGTGCTCCTCGACCTCGGTGAATGCGTTGATGCTCTGACCGATGACTGTGCCCGCGTCAAGGTCGCTCGAAACTCTGTCGGAGCCGCCGTAGCTGAGTCCGACGCTCTCAAGCTTTGATATTGCAGCATCCTCAGTAAGGCCAACAAGGTTCGGCATTTCGACATGACCTATCTCAGGCCCCGAGCTTACGGTCACATACACGGTCGAGCCGGCGCTGAGCTGGTCGTTCGCGGCGGGACTCGTGCTTATCACGTAGTCCTTTGTGACGGAGTTTGATGTAGCATTCTCGATCTCGACCTGGAAGCCCGCCTGCTGAAGGCGGTTCTTCGCCTCGCGGTAGTCGATGTTCACAACGTCAGGAACCGCCGTGAAGACCGTCCCTGTGCTGACGGTGAGCTCCACGCGGATGCCCTCGGGCGTCACCATCATGCTCCTGCCGGGGCTCGGGTCCTGCCCGAGTATCGTACCGCTCTCGGTATTCGTGTCCACAACGTAGACCACATTGAAGCTGTACATTGCCGCGAGGTCGGCGTTTTCAACGACCGCCTGATAGTTGCTGCCGATGAAGTTCGGCAGGCTGATGCGCTCCGCCGGGGAGAATATCTCGCCGAGCCAGAAGTCCCACAGGAATGCGAACAGCAGTATGCTCAGGACGATAGCTCCGAACACGCCCGTAAGGAAGCTCACGCTCTGCGCGCGGCGGTGCCGCACAGCGTAGCGCTCTTTGTCCATCTCGCTCACAGAGCGGATGGGCACGACCGCCGGGTTCTCGAAGTCCTCTTCCTGCTCCTCGTCCTCAGCTTCCTCGGCCTTGAGCTGTGCCTGAGTAAACGCGTCGAGGTCTGCGAGCAGTTCGTTTGCGGACTGATAGCGCTCGTTTATCGGCGCGCTCATAGCCTTGAGCGTGATGCGCTCAAGTTCGGGCGGGATATCCGAGACAAGCTCATGCGGCGGCTCGGGGTCGGCGTTCATGTGCTTTACGGCGATCTCAGCTATCGTGTCGCCCTCGTAGGGCTTGTGCCCCGTGAGCATTTCATACATGACGACGCCCAGAGAATACACATCGCTGCGCGCATCCGGGCATTCACCGCGCGCCTGTTCGGGCGCGATATAGTGTATCGAGCCTACGGCCTGACCGTTATTTTCGTATATCTCATTTTCAAGCGCGGCAATGCCGAAGTCCGCGACCTTGACAGTGCCGTCTCGCAGCATCATGACGTTCTGCGGCTTTATATCGCGGTGGATTATCCCGCGCTCATGAGCGTGGGATATCGCCTTTGCGATCTGCTTTGTGAAATGCAGCACCTCGCGCCACGCAAGCGCGCCGCGCCTGTCCATATACTGCCGCAGCGTGATGCCCTCCACAAGCTCCATGACTATGTATTCCATAGCGTCGCTGTGGCTGACGTCGTACACCGCCACGATATTCGGATGAGACAGCATCGCGACAGCGTGTGCCTCGGCGCAGAAGCGGCTCCTGAACTCCTCGTCCGCCAGCATGTCCTCGCGCATGATCTTCACCGCGACGTTGCGGTTGAGCCTATGGTCGAGCGCCTTATAAACGATGGCCATGCCGCCCTCGCCGATGATCTGCAGTATCTCGTACCGGTCGTCAAGCAGCGTGCCTATATATTTGTCGTTGTTTTCCATATATTATACTCCACGATATTCCATGGGAAACTTCATCTCATGACCGCGACGACCGTGACATTGTCCCTCGCGCCGCGGATAAGCGCCTTGCTCATCAGCGCCCGGCAGATAAGCTCCGGATCCTGATATTCCTTTGCGTATTCAAGCATTTCAAGATCAGTCACCATATTGGAAAGGCCGTCTGAGCACAGCAGCAGGATATCTCCGGGCTGGAGCGTGAACTCAAAATAGTCAGGCCTGACCTCAGGCTCTGAGCCGAGCGCCCGCGTGATGACGTTCTTCTGCGGATGGAGCTTTGCCTGCTCCTTCGTTATCGCGCCCGCCTCTACAAGCTCCTCGACCAGCGAGTGATCCCTTGTGATCTGATATATGCTGTTTGCCCGCTTGGAAATGTGATAGGCGCGGCTGTCGCCGACATTGATAATATACCCATTCCCGCCGGACTTAATCACACCGCCGACAAGGGTCGTGCCCATGCCGCTGTACGACTTGTCAAACAGCGAATATTCATATGCAACGCCGTTTGCCTCGGCACAGGCGTTAGTTATGACTTCCTTATAGTTGATGGTTTTGACCGTTCTGGACGTGAGCCGACCATATATATACGAAACGAACGCCTTGTTCGAGACCGCGCTTGCGATCTCCCCCGCGTTCTCTCCGCCCATACCGTCGCACAGCGCGGCGATAAGACAGCTCTGCACGGGGCAGCTCTCAATGATAAAGCAGTCCTGATTGTCTTTTCTGACTTTTCCCTTGTCGGTAAGGCCAAAGCTTTTCATATCGTCCTCATTTTCTCCCGGTGTCCCCGCCGGGGATCACTGCTTTTTCTGCATCTTCCTGCGCAGCTGGCCGCAGGATGCATCCACATCCCCGCCAAGCTTGCGCCTGACGGTGACGTTCACGCCGTTATCCTCGAGTATCTTTATAAACGCCTTCATGTGCTCCGGCGTCGAAGGCTGGAACTGGCGCTCCTCAACATGGTTGAGCGGGATAAGGTTCACATGCGCGGCGACGGCTCTAGCATGCTTTGCAAGGAGCCGCGCGTGGTGCTCCGTGTCGTTCACGCCGTCTATCATCGCGTATTCAAATGATATCCGCCGACCGGTCTTTTCATAATATCTGCGGCATGCGGCGATAAGCGCGTCGACACCGCGGCCGCGGTTTGCCGGCATGATCTTTGAGCGCGTCTCATCATCCGGTGCGTGCAGTGATACAGAAAGCGTCAGCTGCATGTCGCGCTCGGCGAGATCGTCAAAGCGCTCTATGAGCCCGCAGGTGGAAAGCGAAATGTGGCGCATGCCTATGTTTGCGCCGTCCGGTCTGTTCACAAGCTCCAGGAAGCGCATGACATTGTCGAAATTATCAAGCGGCTCGCCTATGCCCATGAGCACTATGTTTGATATCGTCTTCCCGGAATCAAGCTGCGAAAACAAGACCTCGTCCAATATCTCGGACGGTTCGAGGTTTCGCACAAGTCCGCCTATCGTCGAGGCGCAGAACGCACAGCCCTGACGGCAGCCGACCTGTGACGAGACGCACACGGTGTTGCCGTGCTTATAGCTCATCACAACTGTTTCGACGGCGTTTCCGTCCTTAAGTTCCCATAAATACTTAATTGTTCCATCGATGGCCGAGACCTGCTTGCCTATGACCTTCGGCTCATACAGCTCATACTCGTCCTTGAGCTTTTCGCGCAGCGGCTTTGAGAGATTCGTCATCTTATCAAAGTCGCGCACTCCGCGGCCGAGCCACTGGAACACCTGCTTTGCCCTGAACTTCTGCTCGCCAAGAAGCGCAAAGTCCTGCTCAAGCTCCTCCGGCAGCATTGAAACTATATCTTTTTTCATAATATCACTGCCGCCTTCTCAGCTTCGCGGCAAAGAACCCGTCTGTCCCGTCGACATTCGGCCAAAAGGTGTACATCCCATCCGGCGCGCTGACGCCGCAGACCTCGAACGGCTCCGCCGTATATTCCCCGTTTCTTTCAAGAAACGCTTTTACCGTATTTTCGTTTTCCTCCGCCGTCACTGTACAGGTCGAGTATAGCAGCACGCCGCCCGGACGCACGTATTTGGAAACGTTGTCCAATATCTCGCCCTGTATTTTCGGAAGCTCCGCGATGCTCTCGGGAGTCTTGGAGCGTATCTCCGGTTTCTTTGCGATAACGCCAAAGCCCGAGCACGGCACATCAGCAATGACGACGTCGAAGCTCTCAGCAAGCTCTGCTTTGAAAGCTCTCGCGTCCATCGCGGCTGTCTCTATAATGTCTATACCGAGCCTCTGCGCACCGTCTCTCACAAGGCGCAGCTTCTTCTCGTGAATGTCGCAGGCAAGTATGCTGCCGCGGTTTTCCATAGCTATCGCCGCGGCAAAGGATTTCCCGCCAGGGCAGGAGCATGCATCGAGCACGCGCATCCCCGCTTTCGGCGCGGCGATCTCCACCGCCATTCGCGCGGCGCGGTCCTGCACGTAGAACAGCCCCTCATCAAAGCCCGGAAGCTCCGTCGCCGACCCGCCCGGGAGCGTGATGCAGCCCTCCGGAGCATCGCAGCGCTCATACTCAAGCTCTGCCCTCGCGAGCGCCCGCGCGTAGTCCGCCGCGCTGACCTTCAAGGTGTTCACCTGAATGCTCAGCGGCGCGGGGCTGTTGCAGCAGCGCAGGAACTCTTCCGTAAAATCATAGCCCTTGCGGTCTATAAGATACTGCACCAACCATGCGGGATGGCTGTATTTTATCGAGAGATAGCCCGCCGTGCCCTCGCCGGGTATCGGCGGCAGCGAGTTTATATTGTCCGCGATCCTGCGCAGCACAGCGTTCACGAGTCCTGCCGCTCTCGCGCAGCCCTGACTTTTGCACAGGGCGACCGCCTCGCTGACCGCGGCTCTGGCCGGTATTCTGTCCAGGAACAACAACTGGTATACACCCATGCGCAGTATGTCGCGCACCTTCGGTTCGAGCTTAACCCCGCAGTAGCAGCCGATATAATAATCGCAGAGGCTGCTGTTCTGTATAACGCCCAGACACAGCCGTGACGCCAGCGCCGCGTCCCGGCGGCTGAGCTCATATTTTTTTATTCCGGCGTCAATCGACGCGCCCGACCATGCGCCGTCACGGCGGCAGCGCATAAGCGTCTCAAGCGCGGCTTCCCTTGCCCCTGTCTGCATATTCCTTACTCTACCTTGATCTGATGTCCTCTGAG
>CAKTKV010000033.1 GCA_934572355.1 uncultured Oscillospiraceae bacterium | reverse complement strand
ATAGATGTGCAGGCCGCGAAGCTTACTGCCTACAGCCACGCGGGCATAGCAGAAAAGGACGCGCAGAGCGTCAAGTCCGCGCTCAGGCTTGACGGACTCAAGCTTGTCTATGAAATACAGTTCTCGGCGGATAAATTCGATTACGACTATACAGTCGACGCGGTGAGCGGAGATATAGTCAGCAGCGCGAAAACCGCGAAGTAACTATCCCAAAGGTTGAGGCAGCTCAGACGGCTGCCTCAACTTTTGCTTTTGCCTGTTTCTATATGCCGCTGTCTGGATAGAATACAATAGAGGTGATGAACAGATGGCGGAAAGCGAAAACAAGACCGCGGAGATAAACGAGGTGACGGAGCTCGGGCAGACCCGGCAGGGGAGCATACACTGCCTGAGCATAATAGGCCAGATCGAGGGACACCAGATATTGCCCGAGGATGTGAAGACGACGAAGTATGAGCACGTTCTGCCTATGCTTGCGGCGATCGAGGAGAGCCCGGAGATAACGGGACTGTTGATCCTGCTCAACACTGTGGGCGGGGACGTCGAGGCGGGGCTTGCGATAGCGGAGCTCATCGCAGGGATGTCGAAGCCGACAGTGTCGCTCGTCCTCGGCGGCGGACACTCGATCGGCGTACCGCTCGCCGTCGCCGCGAAGCGCAGCTTCATTGCGCCTTCCGCGTCAATGACGATACACCCCGTGCGGATAAACGGCCTTGTCATAGGCGTGCCGCAGACCTATGAATATCTCGCCGGAATGCAGGAGCGCATAGTGAGCTTTGTCACGGCGCACTCCCGGATAAGCCGCAGGGACTATACGCGCCTGATGTCGGACACGCGCAAGCTTGCAAACGACGTAGGGACTATCCTCTCCGGCGAGGAGGCGGTGCAGTGCGGCCTGATAGACCAGATGGGCACGCTCTCCGACACGCTCGAATATCTGAAAAAGACAGCAGACGCATGATGAGTGCGTCTGTTGTTGATTATAAAAATGCCTTTACCCTGCGGTTCTGTATTACTTGTTTTTGAAGTATAAATGTGATATGATATATTTTACGATTATCGTGGGGGTTTATGCAGATGAGCGTTTGGAATGCTGTGATCCTTGGTCTTGTGCAGGGAATTACCGAGTTTTTGCCGGTGTCAAGCTCCGGGCATCTTTCGATGATAAATAATCTTTTCAACATGTCTGATATCCAGTCCGGGCATTTGTTTTTTGATGTGCTCCTGCATCTGGCAACCCTTATCTCGATCCTAATAGTTTACTGGAAGGACATCGTCAGCATGACCTATGAGGCGCTGGCCTTCGTGAACCTCGGGCCGCTTGCTGGTATGCCGCGCGAGCGCTATCCGGCGGCGCGCATGCTGTTCATGATAGTCATGGCAACGCTCCCGCTCTTCCTTATTCTGCCGATAAAGGATATGCTCGAGACGCTCTACTACCACAATATCTTCATCGGCATCGCGCTCGTTCTCACTGGCTGCATGCTTTATGTGTCGGATAAAATGACCCCCGGCAAGAAAACCGAGCGCAATATGACCGTGCTTGACGCGCTGATAATCGGTCTGTGCCAGAGCGTTGCCGTCGTTCCCGGGCTCTCCCGCTCCGGGACTACGATAACCGCCGGCATTGCAACAGGGCTGCGGCGCGACTTTGCCGTGAAGTTCTCCTTCCTGATGAGTCTGCCCGCCGTTCTCGGCGCAAATATCCTCTCCATCGTTGACGCGGTGCAGGAGGGGATAGAATGGAGCAACGTCCCGGCCTACCTTGTCGGCATGGCCGTTGCGCTGGTCGCGGGCATCGCGTCGATCAATCTGCTCAGGTACATAAGCTCGAAGGGCAAGTTCGGCGGCTTTGCGTATTACTGCTGGGTCATCGGCGTTCTGTCCATTATTCTGACGATGATCTTCTGATCTTGAAAGGACTTTCTATAAATGGCACAAGCTAAGAAAACCACAACCAAAAAGAAAACCTCGTCCTCGAAAAAGACGAGCGCGAAGGCGCAGCCGACTCAGCCGCCGGATCCGGTGGTGCCGGTCAGGCGCGAGATAGGCGCGGTACTGTCCCTGTTTCTCGCGCTCTTCGTCGGCATCAGCTATTTCATGAATGAGGGCGCGTTCATTCTTTTCTTCTCGAATCTCATAAAGGGACTGATCGGCTGGGGCTATTGGCTCACGGCTCCGGTGTTCCTGCTCGTCACGATAATCCTCGGCTTCCACCGCGGCCGCCCTGTGGCGCTGCGCGTTTTCTGCGCGCTGATGATACCGATCCTCGCCGCGTCGGTCATGAGCCTGATGATATATAAATACCAGTTTAACAGCGGGGATATCAAGCTTATGTGCAGCCTGCTGTTCGAGCAGGGGCAGCGGCTCGACTCAGCCGGTGTGTTCGGCGGACTCATCGCATACGCGCTGGAGAAGTCCTTCAGCATATACGGCGCGCTGCCGGTGCTGCTGGTGTGCCTCGTGTTTGCTGTTATCGTCTCCGTCAACGGCAGCTTCAAGAAGGTCGCGGACAGGGTCAAGCTTCAGGTCGAGGCAAAATACGACCCGGCCATGTATGAGGATACGCTCAAGCCCGTGAGCTCCGTTGCGGGCAGAGTGCCGGTAAGCCAGACACCCAGCAAAATTGAGCGCATAAGCCGTTCCTCTTACCCGGTAGATATACCGCTTGGCGATGACGATGACGCGCTTGACCTGCTTGACGGGCGCAGCGCAAAGCCCAAACGCGGCGCAAAGAACCAGAAGCTTGATACGACGCTTGCAACTGACGGCGTCGCTCCGCTTTCAATGAAGGAGGCCGCAGCGCTCGCCGGTGTGCAGCTTGCTGAACCGGAGAGCGTGAAACCGGACACAAAGAAGTCCACCGGGAAATCTGTCACAGTCTCGGCAGAGATATCCGACCCTCCGAAAATAAAGAAGATAGACCGCGCGGAGGTAGAAGCGGAGGCGCAGGCCGTCGCCGAGGCGATAAACGCGACCGAGGACAAGCCCGACTATGAGTTCCCGCCGCTGTCGCTGTTAAGAAGCGGCGGTGTCTCGGCGGTGGATTCGCGCGAAGAGATAATCACAAATAAGGAGCGCCTTGAGGGTGCGATCAGGAGCTTCGGCATCAGCGCGACTATCGTCGGCGTGACGCGCGGCCCGACGGTCACGCGCTACGATATAGAGCTTGACCAGGGCGTGAAGCTCGCAAGGGTCACAAACCTCGCGGGCGATCTTGCCCTTGCCCTCGGCGTTGTGAACGTGCGCATTGCGCCAATTCCGGACAAGATATCCACCGTCGGCATAGAGGTGCCGAACAAGATCGTCAGCACCGTCTACCTGCGCGATATAATCGAATCGCCGAAGTTCACCTCGGCAAAGTCGAAGCTCAGCTTCGCCCTCGGTAAGGACATCGGCGGCGACTGCATTGTCGGCAACATCGCAAAGCTGCCGCATATGCTCATTGCCGGTACTACCGGTTCCGGCAAATCCGTCTGCATGAACTCGCTCATCCTGTCGCTGCTGTACAAGGCGCGGCCGGACGAGGTCAGGCTCATCATGATCGACCCGAAGATGGTAGAGCTCGGCGTGTATAACGGCATTCCTCACCTCTATGTGCCGGTCGTCACCGACCCGAAGAAGGCAGCGGGCGCGCTGCAGTGGTCGGTCGTCGAAATGCTCAAGCGCTATCGGCTCTTCTCCGAGGTCGGCGTGCGTGACCTTGAGAGCTATAATAAGCACTGTGTCTCAGCCGGGGAGCAGACCCTGCCGCAGGTCGTCATCGTCATTGATGAGCTGGCAGACCTCATGCTCGTTGCCTCCAAGGAGGTCGAGGAGAGCATATGCCGCGTGGCGCAGATGGGACGTGCCGCCGGTATGCACCTCGTCATCGCGACGCAGCGTCCGTCCGCGGACGTCATCACCGGCCTTATGAAGGCCAACATCCCGTCGCGCATTGCCTTTGCTGTCTCGTCCGCGATGGAGAGCCGCATCATCCTCGACCAGGGCGGCGCGGAAAAGCTCGTCGGCATGGGCGATATGCTGTTTTCACCCGTCGGCTGCGGAAAACCCGTCCGTATTCAGGGCGCGTTTGTTTCCGATGAGGAACGCGAGGACGTCATACGCTTCATCAAGGAAGGCGCGGGCGGCACGGCGCAGAACAACAGCGAGATCGAGGAATTCATGAACAAGGCTGCCGAGGACAAAAACTCCGGCGGCGACGGCGGAAAGTCCTCCAAGGAGGAGAAGGGCGGTCTCGGCGGCTACGATGAAATGCTGCCGCAGGCAGTCGAGGTCGTGCTGGAGACAAAGTCCTGCTCCGTCTCGATGCTCCAGCGGCGCGTCAAGCTCGGCTATTCCAGAGCTGCGCGCATTGTTGACCAGATGGAGGAGCTTGGTGTTGTCGGCCCGTATGAGGGCGCGAAGCCCCGGCAGGTCGTCATCGACCGCGAGGGCTGGAACGAGATCCAGCACGGGCTTGGTCTCGTGCAGGACAGCGACCTCAGCCTTGCAGCCGACATGAGCCAGGAGAACGACAGGCTCGGCTATGACGAATGATATAAAAACGGGCGTTTACCGACGCCCGTTTGCCTTAGAAGGAGCAGATATATGTACGGATTTTTTCCTGAAATGCCAGTTCAGGACGTGAACAAAATAAGCATGCTCGGCCTTGCGCACGTCGGTGACGCAGTGTATGAGCTGCTTTACAGGAGCAAGCTCTGCACCGATGGGCACACGGCTGTCGCGGAAATGCACAGGATGACGGTCGCTTTCGTCCGCGCCGAGGCGCAGTCGGAAGCGGCGGCAAAGCTGCTGCCCGTGCTCGCCCCGGATGAAGCGAGCGTCTATAAGCGCGGCAGAAACGCCAAGGTAAACTCCGTGCCGCACAATGCGGATATCGGACAGTACCACGCGGCGACAGGGCTTGAGGCGCTGTTTGGCTGGTTGTATCTATTGGGCAGAACCGAGCGAATAAACGAGCTGTTCAATATAATTGTCGGAGGTACAGACGATGCCTCTTGACGCGATATGCCTTTCTGCGCTCACTTCTGAACTGAGCGATAAGCTCACCGGCGGGCGCATCGATAAGGTGCAGCAGCCGGAACGGGACATGCTGCTTATCTCTCTGCGCTCCAAGGGCGAAAACCTGCGTCTGCTCATTTCCGCGGGAACAGGCAGCGCGAGGGTACACCTGACAAAAGCGTCATTTGAAAACCCCGCTGAGCCGCCGATGTTCTGCATGCTCATGCGCAAGCACCTTGTCGGCGCCCGGATCGCCTCAGTCAGCCAGCCGGAGGGGGAGCGCATGCTCTGCATCGAGCTTGACAGCCGGGACGAGCTGGGCTTTGAAACGCGAAAGAAGCTCATCGCCGAGCTCATAGGCCGCAGCTCAAATCTGATCCTTGTCGACGCCGAGGGGCGGATAACCGACTGCATGCGCAGGATGGACTTCGGCGGAGACGCGCTGCGCCGCATGCTGCCGGGGATGATATACCGTATGCCACCAGCGCAGACAAAGCCGCAGATACTTAAAACAAGCCCCGAGCAGCGCCGCGCGCTGCTCGCGTCGGCGGACAGGGATAAGCCCGTTGACAAATGGCTGCTTGACAGCTTCGCCGGGCTTTCGCCGCTCGTGTGCCGCGAGCTTGCGTACCGCAGCGGCGGATATGAAATGCTGCCGGAGCTGCTCGACGCTTTCTGCGAGAGCGTGAACGCGGGCGAGATGCGCCCGTACCTGCTGCTATCCGACGGAAAACCGGCGGACTTCAGCTTCATGAAGATAGGCCAGTACGGTGAGGCTATGGAATGCGAGGAGCAGGAAAGCTTTTCAGAGCTGCTCGACCGCTTCTATTCTGAGCGCGACAGGCTCGAACAGCAGCGCCGCCGCAGCCATGACCTGACAAAAACAGTCCGTACCATGCGCGACCGTCAGCAGAGAAAGCTTGCTGCCCAGCAGGAGGAGCTGCGCCGTGCGGACGACAGGGAAACTCTCCGCCGCCGTGCGGAGCTTATAAAGGCAAACCTCTACCGTATCAACAGGGGAGACCGTAGCCTTGAGTGCGAGGACTATTACGAACCGGACTGCCCGACTGTGCGCATTGAGCTTGACCCGTTAAAGACGCCGCAGCAGAATGCGGCGGCGCTCTTCAAGGAATACGGCAAGATGAAGGCCGCGCAGGAGCATCTTACAAAGCTCACCGCGGAGGGCGAAAAGCAGCTTGATTATCTCAACAGCGTGCTGGAGCTGCTGGAGAGCGCGGAGAGCGAGAAGGATGTTTCAGATATACGCCGCGAGCTTATCGCGACCGGCTTCATCAAAAACAGGAAGAATGCCAAGGCTGACAAGGCAAAGGCTCAGGCTCCGCTGCGCTTTTTCACCGATGACGGGCTTGAAGTGCTTGTCGGCCGCAGCAATATCCAGAATGACGAGCTGACCACAAAGCTTGGTCGGCGCACGGATTACTGGCTGCACACGCAGAAGATACACGGCAGCCACGTTATTCTCCGCTGCGAGGGCATTGAGCCGCCGGAGCGCAGCATAGAGCAGGCGGCGGTGATCGCGGCGCATTACTCGCAGGGGCGCGGCGGCGCGAAGATCCCTGTGGACTATACGATGCTGCGTTTTGTAAAAAAGCCGTCCGGCGCGCTGCCGGGAAAGGTGATCTACACGGACTATAAGACCCTAAATGTCCAGAGCGACGCGGAGCTTGTAAACAGGCTGAGAAAAGGTAAGTGAGCCGATAAATGTTAAAAGCATCTGCCTCGGCACCGGAATATCAAGAGCTGCACTATTTAGTGCAGCTCTTTTGCACGGATCGGGTTCTAAAGTGACAGCTGCCTGCATATAGTTTAAGAATGGCGGGGAGAATGGGAGGCATACGGACAGTTCAGGCAAAGTGACTATCTTTGCAAAATGCGGCATTGCAAATGTGAAAGCTTGAATGTATAATATATGCAGAGAAATTATGCACCGTACCCGATACAGATATACAGGAGAGGAAAAGATATATGGAATCAGCGTATCTGCGCCACATCCCGCAGGAGGATATATACCTGTTCAACACCGGAAACGCAAAAAAGGCATGGCTCTGCTTCGGCTGCCGCTATATACCGGAGCTGAACGCACACCGCTTCATCGTCTGGGCACCGAACGCGCAGCGCGTCTCGCTTGTCGGCAGCTTCAACGGCTGGGACAGAGACGCCGCGCCGATGGAGAAGATAGAGGGCGGAGTGTGGGTATGCTTCGTCGAGGGCATCGAGAACGGCGCACTCTATAAATACTGCGTCACCGGCGCGGACGGGCGGCAGATATACAAGTCCGACCCCTTTGCGGCCTATTCGCAGACCGGGAGCGAGACGGCGTCGATCGTCTGGAACGGCGGGGACTTCCGCTGGGGCGACGGGGAGTATATGCAGCGCCGCGCAAAGCGGGACTTCATGACCCAGCCGATGAGCATTTATGAGCTGCACCTCGGCTCATGGCGGAACATGCCGGGCGAGCGGCCGCTGTACAGGGAGCTTGCCGACGCGCTGGCGGACTACTGCACGGACATGGGCTACACGCACATTGAGATCATGCCGGTGACGGAATACCCCTTTGACGCGTCATGGGGCTATCAGGTCACGGGCTACTATGCGCCGACATCGCGCTACGGCGATCCCGACGATTTCAAATACTTCGTCGACCGGCTGCACAAGGCAGGGCTTGCGGTGATAATGGACTGGGTCCCGGCACATTTCCCGAAGGACGAGCACGGTCTGCGCCGCTTTGACGGTACGCCCCTCTTCGAATGCAAGGAGGCGCGCATGGCGGAGCACCCCGAATGGGGCACAATGATCTTCGACTACGCGTCCAATCAGGTGCAGAGCTTCCTCATATCCTCGGCGTGCCTGTTCTTTGAGGAGTACCACATCGACGGCATACGCGTTGACGCGGTAAGCTCGATACTCTACCTCAACTACGGTCGGCGCGACGGAGAGTTCACCCCGAATAAGGACGGCGGCAACATAAACCTCGACGCGGTGGAGTTCCTGCGCAAGCTCAACTCCACGGCGCTCACGGAGTACCCGGGGGCGATAACCGTTGCGGAGGAGTCGACGGCCTTCCCGCTCATCACCGCGCCCCCCGACGCTGGCGGGCTTGGCTTCTGCTTCAAGTGGGACATGGGCTTCATGCATGACACGCTTGATTACATGCAGCTCGACCCCTACTTCCGCAGCCACAACCATGACAGGCTGACCTTCTCGATGATGTACGCTTTCTCGGAAAACTACGTGCTGGCGTACTCGCACGACGAGGTAGTCCACGGCAAGCGCTCGATGCTCGACAAGATGTACGGCGACTACGACCAGAAGTTTGCGTCCCTGCGCGCGCTCTACGGCTTCCAGTTTGCCCACCCCGGAAAGAAGCTGTGCTTCATGGGCGGAGAGTTCGGGCAGTTCATCGAGTGGAACTGGCAGCAGGAGCTTGACTGGCTGCTGCTGGCCTATCCGCGGCATGAGCAGCTGCGCGATTATTACCGCGAGCTTAACAAGCTCTACGCTGCGACCCCGGCGATGTACCGCGTGGACAAGTCATGGGACGGCTTCCGCTGGCTCAATGTGGACGACCGCGACAGAAGCTCGGTTGCGTTCCTGCGCTCATCCGAGAAGGACGAGAGCTATCTTGTGTGCGTGTGCAACTTCACGCCGGTGCGCTATGACGATTTCGTGATCGCCCTGCCTGTGGCCGGCACGCTGCACGAAGTGCTCAACAGCGACGACGAGCGCTTCGGCGGGGGCGGCGTCGGAAATCCCCACGCGATAAAGACAGAGAAAGAACCGTTTTTGGATATGCAGTATTCAGCAAAGCTGACGCTGCCGCCGATGGCGTCGGTAATGTTCAGCTTCAAACCAAGGAGGAAGAAGAATGAAAAAGGAATTTCGTGATCTGCTCCGTGAACACGGGCGCGATACTCTGCCGAACGTTCTGCTCGTCTCCGCCGAATGCGCGCCGCTCTCCAAGACCGGCGGGCTGGCGGACGTTGTTGGCACGCTCCCGAAGTCGCTTGCCAAGCTCGGCATCGACGCGAGAGTCATCACCCCTTACCACCGCTGCATCAAGGATAAATACGCCGACAGGGTCGAGCACATGTTCTATTTCTATGCAAAGCTCGGCTGGCGGCAGGAATACGTCGGGATAGAAAAGCTCGTGCTCGACGGCGTGACGATATACCTCGTTGACAATGAACAGTATTTCGGCGATAAGATATACCGCGGGGGCAACCCTGAGGGCGAGCAGTACTCGTTCTTCTGCCGCGCGGTGCTCGACGCGATACCGAACCTCGGCTTCGATGTCGACGTTGTCCACTGCAACGACTGGCACACGGCGATGATCCCGATGCTTGCGCGCACGCAGTACCGCGGCGCAAAGCAGGAGCAGATAAAGTATCTGCTGACGATACATAACATCGCGTTCCAAGGCAAGTTCGGCTTTGACTTCGTGCAGGATATGCTCGATGTCGACAGCTGCTACTATACACCGGAGTTCATGGAGCTCAACGGCTGCGCGGACTATCTCAAGGCAGGCTGCGTCTTTGCCGACAGGATAAACACCGTCAGCCCCAGCTACGCCTCCGAGATAAAAATGCCCTACTACGCCGAAGGGCTCGAGGGCATACTCAACGCGCGCTCGGCGCAGCTTACGGGAATTATAAACGGCATCGATAAAAAGGTCTATAACCCGCACGGCGACGCGCTTCTGCCCGCGCGCTATGACCGCGGCCACCTGAAGGGCAAGGCCGTGTGCAAGGCGGAGCTTCAGGCGCGCATGGGACTTGAGCAGAGAGCGGATGTGCCGCTGTTTGCGATGGTCACGCGCATGACCGAGCAGAAGGGCTTTGACCTTGTCGCATGCGTGCTGGACGACATGATGTGCCGCGAGGATATGCAGTTTATGCTGCTCGGCTCCGGGGACGAGCGCTTTGAAAACTTCATGCGCTCGGCCGAGGGACGCTACAAGGGCAGGCTCTGCGCCTATATCGGCTACAGTGAGGAGCTGTCGCACCTTGTATATGCGGGCAGCGACTTCTTCCTGATGCCGTCACGCTTTGAGCCCTGCGGCCTGAGCCAAATGATCGCGATGCGCTACGGCTCGGTGCCGATAGTGCGCGAGACGGGCGGCCTGCGCGACACGGTCACGCCCTATAACCGCTTCACAGGCGAGGGCAACGGCTTCTCCTTTGCAAACTTCGACGCGTGGGAGATGCGCGACACGATGCGCCTTGCGATGGACTGCTATAAAAACGAGGAGATCATGAGCGGACTTATCTCCCGCGCGATGCAGGCCGACTTCGGCTTTGAGCGCTCGGCGATGGAGTACGCGAAGCACTATATATGGATGCTGTAAGCGAGAGAAATGTAAAGGTCTGGTTCGGCGGCTGCTATAGAGAGCAGTGGTCGGAGAATTATATACTATCAATAATATACGAAAACCGCCGCTGTGTTGAGGCGGCGCCGGGCGAGGGGGGATGGCTCCCCGCGGGTGGGGATGAGGAGCTGTGCAGACAGCTCCTCTCGCCTGACTGCCCGGAGCTTATGCGGGAGTACTTCCAGGCGGCGGCGACGGTGTACGACGCGGTGCGCGAATGCCTGAGAGCAGGACTCAAGCGCGACAGGCTCGCGGAGTTCCTGCATGGGGAAGCGAATCCTCTTGCCGCGCCTGAACTCATGCGTTTGCTGATGGACGACTGCGGCTTCCCGCTCATAGAAGCCTACCGCGTGACGGCCTCCTGCTGCCTTGACCTTCGCGCCGCGTCCGTGCAGCCGCAGGAGCTATACCAGTACCAGCCGCGCACGGCGCATGTCGTGAGCGTGCTGCGCCAGACCGCCGGGAGCGTCCCGGCGCTGTCCTACGACAGCCGCATGCCAGAGTTCAGAAGCCCCGGCGGTGCGCTTGAGGGCGGCAGCACTCTGCGCCTTGCGTTCAGACGGCTCGGCGGCACGGTGAAGAGCGCGCACCTTGAGCTTTGGGGTGACAATATGGAGCACAGCTGCTCTATGGAAAACGACGGGTACATATATTATGTAAACCTTATGCTGCCCGAAGAGCCGCAGGCGCTTTGGTACGCGTTCTATATCGAGACAGATCACAGCGCGCAGTGGCTCTGCCCGGACGCGACAGGCTATACCGGCAGACTATGCTCGAGCCGCGAGTCGGGCTTCCGGCTGACGGTGTACAAAAAGGGCTTTGAAACGCCGGCATGGTTCAGAAAAAGGGTGATGTACCAGATATTCCCGGACCGCTTCGCTTTCTCGAATGACGGCACGGCGGAGGCGGGGATAGAGTACCACAAGCGCCTCGGCCAGACGCCCGAGCTGCACGCAAGCCTTGATGAGCCTGTGCGCTGGCAGCCGCGCAGCTGGGAGAAGTCCTACAGCCCCGACGATTTCTACGGCGGGACGCTGAGGGGCATAGAGCAGAAGCTGCCGTATCTGAGGGAACTCGGCATAGGCGTTGTGTACCTAAACCCCATAGTCGAGGCGCGGTCGAACCACCGCTACGATACCTCGGACTATTCGCGCCCCGACCCGATACTCGGGACGATGGAGGACTTCGAGCACCTGTGCGCGGAGGGGGAGAAGCAGGGGATAAGGTTCATCCTTGACGGCGTGTATTCCCACACCGGCGCGGACAGCCGGTACTTCAACCGCTGCGGCAACTACGGCACGGAGGGCGCCTGCCAGGGACAGGATTCGGAGTTCTATTCATGGTACGATTTCCGTCACTTCCCGGATGATTACCGCTGCTGGTGGGGCTTCAAGGATCTGCCGGAGGTAAACGAGCAGAACCCCAAGTGGCAGGATGACATCGTCACGGGAGACAAGAGCATCGTCAAGCACTGGCTGCGCCATGGCGCGGCGGGCTGGCGGCTCGACGTGGCGGACGAGCTGCCTGACGCGATACTCACGCTCATCCGCGGAGCTGCAAAGAGCGTGAAGCCCGACGCGCCGATAATCGGCGAGGTCTGGGAGGACGCGGTAACAAAGGAGAGCTACGGCTCGCGCCGCAATTACGCGCTGGGCTATTCGCTCGACTCGGTGATGAACTATCCGCTGCGCTCGGCGGTGCTGAGCTTTATGCACGGCTGGTCGGACGCTTACGGGCTGCGCGATTTTCTTGTTTCGCAGCAGATGAATTACCCGAAGCCTCTGTACTATTCGCTTATGAACCTGCTGGGCTCGCATGATGTCGACCGTCTGCGCACGGCGCTTGCGGCGGACAGAAACCTGCGCGAGCTTTCGCGCGAGGATCAGCTGAGGTACGAGTTCAGCGAGGAAGCGCTTTCGCGCGCACTGCGTCAGGAGAGGCTGTGCGCGGCGATACAGTTCGCTATCCCCGGCGTGCCGAGCATCTATTACGGCGACGAGCAGGGCAT
>CAKTKV010000032.1 GCA_934572355.1 uncultured Oscillospiraceae bacterium | reverse complement strand
GCTTAATCTTGTCAAATAACATAACAGGCGGCAGTGCCGCCTGTTATTTGTTACCCTTAACTTTAATTATGTAAACTAAATTACGTAAATCATTCATCCACCGACCACGGGAGCTCAACATAGGTCGGCTCATGTCCCATAGCGGGTATGACCTTTTCGACGAGGTCATTCGTCGAAAAAGCGAGCGTCGAGGTGTTTATACAGGGATGGCAGCCGAAGCGCTCATCTTTCAGCAGATCGCGGTCAATGAGCAGCCGCACCTTACCGGCCTCGTCGTTCATAAGCCCCATCACGCTGACCGAGCCCGGCGTGATGTCAAGGCAGTCGAGCATCTGCTCTGGGCTTGCGAAGGACAGGCGCGCCGTGCCTATCTGCTTTGAGAGTATCTTCGTCTTGAACGGCTTGTCTCCCGGCATGAGCAGCAGATAGACGTCCGTCATCTGCCGGTTCGTCAGCAGCAGGTTCTTGCATATCTCGGCTCCCAGCAGCTTTTCTATCTCATGGCACTGCTCGATAGTGTCGGCGTGCTCGTGATCGGCGCGGCAATATTCCACGCCGAGCCTGTCGAGCAGCTCATAGCAGCGCTCCTCCTTCGGGATGCGTGTGTCGGCCGGGCGGCCTTTGTAAAGTGTCGGGTCAATTTTCATGTGTTTTTCTCCAATGCTTCAATGAGCGTGTCCGCAATAAAGTCCATGTCCTCCGGTGTGTAGCGCTGGTCGCAGGGGAGCGCGAGCATGTGCTCCGTCACGTACCGGCTCACCTCGCACACTCCGTGCGCCGCCTCCGGTTCCGGCCAGATGACAGGACAGTACACCCCGTGCTGTGCCATCGCGCGCTGGATCTCACCGCGGTTTTCAAGATAAACAGGGAAGTACAGTGTGCTATCCTCCGGATGCCCGGAGAGAAAGCGCAGCCTTGTACCGTCGAGCTCGGCGAGCCTTTCCTTCAGCCGCACGATGTTAGCCCTGCGTTTTGCCAGCAGCGCCGTAAAATCAATGCGCCGCAGCAGTGCCTCATATTCTGCCGATATCCCGCACGGCTCGCCGCTCTCGTCCAAAAGACGCTCCGCACCGTGCAGCATATCCAGAAATTCCTTTTTCAGCTCCGGTTCCCAGGTCTCAAGGTAGCGCACTTTCATCTCCATGACCTCGCGCCGCGTGTCGCCGAAGCGCGCATCGGCACCGGAGACGCAGCTGCCCATATCGGTTCTGAGCATCCCGCCCTCGGGCAGCGCCGCCCACTTGCGCAGACTCGCCAGCACTGCGTCGGGTGTGAATACTTCATCCCTGCGCGGGACGATCACATCGTGCGTCCTGTCCTCGACGAATACTATACCTCGCCCACACGCGCGCAGCGACAGCAGAAACTCATCCGTGAATGGCCTGATGCCGAAGTAGGGCATGTACAGCAGCACCGCCCCGTCCGTGAGCTTTGCGCGCACGTCCTCTTCATCCCCGGTGAGATCGTGGTTCATCTTATAAAACTCAACATCGCAGCCATTAGCAGAAAACGGCAGTATCATCGACTCGCAGCACAGTGCGGGCAGCAGAACCCTGCACCCGCCGATAATGCGCGCAATGGCCTTCATCGCGTCTCTGCCGCTGCGATAGAGCTGCCAATCATCCTGCACGAAGCTCTGCGGCGCGCCTGACATGAGCGCATCGTTTGACCGCCAGTCAAACTCACTGCCGTATTCCATCCAGCCCCGTTCGCTCATCCAATCACGTCCCTTATCACGCGCAGCGCGTTTTCATGGCATATCCTGTCGGCTTTGCCGCTGCCGAAGCGCGCCGCTATTGCCTCGACGAGCCGCGACATACCGGCGTAGCCGCCGAACTCAAGCTCACAGTCTATCCCGTCAAAGTCCGAACCAAGCGCGACGGCCTCGATCCCTGCCTTGTCCGCGATGTATTCAATGTGCCGCAGGATATCGTCTATCGCCGTGTAATCCGTCCCGGTGAGAAAGCTCGAATAGAAGTTCACCCCGCACACGCCGCCGTGGTCGCCGAGGATATGCAGCTGCCGGTCGGTGAGGTTGCGGCTGTGCTCGCACAGCGCGCGGGCGCAGGAGTGCGAAGCGGCAAACGGCCCCTTTACTGCCGCGGCCACGTCGTCAAATCCGCCCTCCGACAGGTGCGATACGTCGACTATCATCCCAAGCTCGCCCATGCGCTCCACGACCTCGAAGCCGAAGGGCTTGAGTCCAAGCTTATGAAGCTCGGGATCGGCGGAATTGGGGAAACCTATGGAGTTTTCATAGTTCCACGTCAGTGCGATCATGCGCACGCCACGGTCATATAGCCGCTGCACGCGCTCCATTCTGCCGTCGATGCACACACCGTCCTCCAGCGTGAGCAGCGCGGATATCCTGCCCGCGCCCATGTTCTCCCGTATGTCCGCCGCGCAGCGTACCGGGCGGATAAGCTCTTTGTGCTTCTCCATTTCCCGGTCAAAGATATCGGCCGCGGTGTTGAAGTACTCCCACGGCCCGGTAGTTATTTTATGCTTGTGTACCTGCTCGTGCGTCGGCGTATATACCGCGAAGCACTGCACCAGTGCACCGCCGCGCCGCAGTGCGTCAAGATCGATGTGCCCCTGCACATCCTCAAGTCCGCAGCCCTGCTCATGCAGCTTTATTAGCGTGTCGCAGTGCAGGTCGATAATGTTCATCGTGTTCATAGCGTCCCTTTCAGTCCTTACCGCCTATGCTGTCCGGCATATCCTTACCCTCTTCGATAAGCGGCAGGTACCAGTCATTGTAATAATACGGCAGCTTGTCCTCGTCATCCTCCGGCCACTTGCTGCCCCACGGCCTGAGAAAAATTTCATAGCTGAAGCCGCCCTTGCCGACGGCGTAATATTTCCCGGAAACGGTCATGAGCGTGCTGCAGTCATCCTCGCTGAGCATGATGTCCCAGCTGCTGTTTTTGAGATTGCGGTCGAGAAAGCTTCCGCCTGTGCAGCGGATATCATCGCCGTGCACGCTCAGCTTTGCCTCGGCAAGAAAGCTATCCTTCGGCAGATCCTCATCCCAGAGCAGCATGTTCCCGTCCTTTATCTCGGCGCAGCAGTCCCACCAGTAGCCGTACATGTGCGCCCAGTCTCCGCTCGTGCTATACATGCGCCACCAGCCGTACCAATCCCCGCTGAGGTCCGTCACGGCAGTCTTTGCCGCGGTGCGGTCAATGCTGCCGTTTTCCACGACCACGGTTTTGACCGTATCCGGATCGCCTTTCCCGCATCCCGCCAGCAATAGCATAAGTGCCAGTACAGCGGCAGCCATTCTTAAACGCACTGAACATTTCCGAAGACGGGACATGGCGGACACCTCCACAGCTTTATCCAAGCTTTACAACGATATAATCGTCTATCTTCTGCACCGAGCCGTAGTACGGATACTCACTCATCGCCTCGATGCGGCTGTCATTTTCGAGCTTTTCAAGCTCGGCATCATCCGCGAAAGGAACCTCAAAGCCGAGATAATAACGGAAGAAGTTTTCCCGTGAGTAGATATTTACAAGGTCGTGCGCCGGCCCCATCATCAGCTCCGTGTCAAGCTCCTCCGGGATGAACAGCAGGTTATCCTGATACCCAATGACGGCAAGCTTGCTGTTCTCATCGAAGCCCTCGGTGTCCTTTATCTGTGCGCACAGCGAGGTGTAGAACGCGCTCGCGTTTCTGTATTGCAGGTCGAGCTTGAGATAGACCATGTTCGCATAGTACACATTCGCGACCACCACCGCCGCGAGCAGCAGCACGGCCGCGTCCTTGTACATGCGCCCGGCGCGCCCCGGCAGCCGCTCTATCACGATGCACGCGAGCATGTACACCGCCGTGAAGCTGTATATCACCAGCGTGTGGATAGACTCCTTCGACATTATTAGGTACATGCACTCTATCGCGAGCGGCAGCAGCGCTATAAGCACGAGCAGCAGTGCGGCGTTCAGCGGCTTGCGGTTTCGCCATGCAATAGCCCCAAGCCCGAGGAGAATGAGCGCGCCGAGTATGATGTGGATATACCGGGACGCTTCCGTCGTTATAAGCGCGAAGTTTCTAAATTCAAATACATAGAGGAACGAGTCGTAGGCTATGCGCACCCGGCGCAGGAGACTGACGTTCCCGTTCACGTTGTCCGTCACATAGCTGTTGAACTCCGCTCCGGTCGCGAGGAACACGAGCTGCGTTATCCCGTAGTATACCGCGATCGAGACGGCCATCAACGCGAGCGCCCGCAGCCCGAACAGGACTATCTGCACAGGCGATGCGTCCTTATCGAGCGCATCCTCTATCATCAGCAGCATATACAGGCACGCCGCGACGGAGATATACGCCTGGTATATCCCGAGCGCCGCAACCAGCAGCACTACGCTCAGCGGCAGCCGAAGCTTCCGAGAGAACCTGTATACATACACAGACCCGACCGCAGAGAGAAAGGCGAAGGCATAAGCGCTGCTTGTGAACATGAAGCAGAATGTGCCCGTTACCGATGGGAAAGCCAGCATCAGCGCGCCGAGCAGCGCCTGAAGGGGCTTTGACTGTATGCCGAGTATCCGCACGATGAGACACACCGATACCGCCAGCAGCACAACGCTTATGATCCCGTATATCCACGGCATGGACCAGTCGGGAAACAGCACCTTCACGAGCTCCAGCCCCCAGCGGCCGGAGGTCACAGTCGCGCCCTTGCCGAAGAGAGACTCTATCTCGTCGTGGTTCAGAAGCTTATTGGTAAAGGCAAAGCCGTGCGCCAGAAGCCCTGTCAGCAGCGCGGCAAGAAACGGTGTTTTATTATTTTTGTACGCCCTGCTGATGCCGAGCCACAGCCGGTCAGTCAGTGCGGTCTTGTTGTCGTCCATAAAATACCTCCGCCGTCTCAGCGGTTTTCGATCCGATAAAAGAACCAGCCGAAGCCAAAGGCGGCCATCGGTATCATCAGCACAAAGTATGGCATGGCGTATTGACTCTTCGCCTCGAACAGCAGGTGATAGAGAAGCCCGCCTAAAATTATCAGCGGCAGCAGGCTGCTTTCCATGTCGCGCCTGCGCCACAGCTCAAACAGACTCAGCAGCATTCCAAAGAAGATAAGCTGCTGGAACTGGTTCATGACGCCGTTAAAGAACTGCTCGCCGCGTCCGCAGAACAGCTCGTATAAGCCGCCCTTTTCGCTGTAGCTCAGCTGCACCTGATTTATCCAGACGCTCTCATAGGTCGGCTCGTTCCACTGGGTGCGCAGCTTTGCAGAGAAGAAACGCAGCGCCTCGCCGGGGTCGGCGGCAAATTCCGCGCAGCGCTCGGAGATCACCTGCTTTGCATGCTCCACCGTCGCCTCCGCGTCGTTTCCGCTGTGGGTGAAGAATTTTACGGTGTTGTCCTCCTTGTACCAGCCGGGGCCCGCATGCCCCTCGCTGAAGCCCATCGCCATCCACGCGATCATCGGTATGCCGTCGCCGAAGTCCTTTCCGGTGCGCGCCTCGTAGATGCTCTGCGGTACGCCCTTCAGGCCGAGCACACACGCCGTTGCCAGCATAAAGCATATAAGCGACTTTACCGAGCGTGTGCGTATCACGTCGAATACCCACACTATCGCCATTGCCAGCGCGAAGATCAGCAGGTTCAGCTTCAGCACCACGGCAAGCGTCATCGCCGCGGCGAACACGAGCGCGTACTTCAGCCTTTTCCTGTTGAGGAATGCGAGGAACATCCATACCGCGACTGTCCCGCAGCTGAAGGCAGGAATGTTGCCGTAGAGGAAGGTGCAGCTAAGTACCGCCGGCAGGCAGAAGAACAGCAGCAGCGCCGTGAGCTTCTGTATGCGCATGCTTGAGTAGATGTACAGGGAAATGCGTATGAGCGCGTGGAAGCACAGCAGCAGCCACAGCAGGTTCACGCCCTGCAATGCAAGGCAGTAGTAGCCCTCGGGAAGCCCGGGGATAAGCAATCCCGCCGCGCGGAAGAATATTTCGGAATAGAGCACGTAGCCCAGCTGGAACGGGAAACGCACAAAGTAATTTTCCATTGCCGAATAATCGCCGACGGCGGCTCTCTGCGCGGCGTATGTAACATAATAGGAGTCACTGTACCATGGCGCGCGCAGCTTGACGGAGACGATGAAGGCCGCGCCGAGTATAAAGGTCCAGCACAGCAGCGCTATCTCCAGCCGGCGCAGCTTTATCTCCGTACCGTGCCGGTAAAAAATATACAGTGCGGCAAGAAAGATGCACACCAATATCAGGTTCAGGAAAATGTTGTCCGAGCATATCTCGGCATACTCTCCAGACGGATCGGTAATGCTTATATCTGTCGTCTGTACGAAGGCCGCCCCTGTCAGATATATCATGAAAAGCATTGTCAGAATAAGTATGACTGCCGCGCCCAGCTTTTCGATGCGCGGCGTATATCTGTCCAGTCTCCCGTGCTTCACGTCCGGCCTCCTGTGTGTTTATTTAAGGATAAAATAATTCTATCACATATAGTCCGCCAATTCAATTTTTTTCTCCCCGGTTTACCGGGGAGAAAAGTCAGAATGAGAATACTATCCCTATCACCGCCGAGGCGAGGATAAAGACTATCGGGTGCAGCCCCTTGAGCTTCTTTATGCAGCGTGTCGCGGCCAGCAGCACCGCCGCGAGGATGAGCGCCTTGACGTTGAATAGATCGGCAATTGCTCCGGTGCTTGCGTAAAGCTCGGCGTTGAACAGTGCGAGCTTTACCACCAGCACGCCCGCCGCCGCGATAAGCCCGATAGAGCACGGGCGCAGTCCGTAGAACCCGGCGTCGACGTACTGGTTCTCGCGGAAGGCCTTGAGCACCCGCGCGATCAGCAGTATCACTATCACCGACGGCGTCACGAGGCCCACCGTCGCGATGACCGCGCCGGGGATACCGCCTGTGACAAAGCCGACGTAGGTCGCCATGTTGACGCCTATCGGCCCCGGAGTGGACTCCGATACCGCGACCATGTCTGCCAGCATGCTGTGCGTGAACCAGCCGGTCTTGTCGGAGATATCATACATGAAGGGGAGCGTTGCCATCCCGCCGCCGACGGCGAAGAGACCTGTCTTAAAAAACTCCCAGAACAGACGCAGATAAAGGATCATTTCCCGCGCACCCCCGTTTTCGTGAATACTATGCCAGCTGCCGCGCACAGCACGACGAAGGCCACCGGCGATATATCAAGGAACACAGAGAGGATGAACACCGCGAGGAACAGCACGAGCGTCGCCTTGTCGACGACGGCCTTTTTCCACAGCTTCACAACGGCGTTGAATATCAGCACGCATACGCATACGCGTATTCCCGCGAACGCGCTCTTCACTGCCGGCACGTCCGCAAAGTTCGTGAGTATCCCTGCGATAGCGGTTATGATGACGAGGGACGGGAATATGACGCCCATCGTCGCGACTATCCCGCCGAGTACTCCATACAGCTTGTAGCCGATGAAGGTCGCGGTGTTGACGGCGATGACGCCCGGGGTGCACTGAGCGACGGCGTAGTAATCCATAAGCTCCTCATTGGTCGTCCAGCCGCGCTTATCTATAAGCTCGCGCTCAAGTATCGGTATCATTGCGTAGCCTCCGCCGAAGGTCATCACTCCGACGCGGGCAAAGGCGATAAAAAGCTCCCAGTATTTTTTCATGTGCTCAGTTCCTTCTTGGGCTGCGCAGCATCTGCTCTTGCCGCATTGTGCCGTGCTGCCCTGATTATTTTTTTATTTTACAGCTAAGATATTTCTTACATTCCAAAATATTTGCCGCCGCTGCCGGTACGCCCGGGCAGCGGCGGCATTGATCGTTTCTGTTATTTACTTTCCGAGTGCGTTTGCGTAATTGAAATACTTCTCGATGCGCTCCTCGCACTGCGCCATGTCGCTGCCCTTTACGAGCAGGTAGATCTTTATCTTCGGCTCCGTGCCGGAGGGACGGATGATAAAGGTGCAGCCGTCGGCCAGCTCAAAGTAGAGGACGTTCGAACCGGAGAACGGGGTAGTGCCGACCTTGCCGAGACCTGCGACGTAGATGCTGCCGTCGGAATAGTCTCTCATGCGCACGACCTCAACGCCGCTGATCTCCTCGGGCGGGTTGCGGCGCAGCTGAGCCATGAGGTTCTTCATCTTCTCAACGCCGTCCACACCGGGCATGACGAGGTTGAGCGTCTTTTCCTTGTAGCAGCCGTACTTTTCGTACAGTGCCTTGAGCGCGTCAAGCAGGGTCATGCCGAGCTTGTGGTAGTGCGCCGCCATCTCCGCGACCATCATCGAGGCCGTGACCGCGTCCTTGTCGCGCACATAGTTGCCCATCATGTAGCCGTAGCTCTCCTCAAAGGCAAAGATGTAATGGTATGTTCCTGCGGCGTCCCAGTGGTTCACAAGCTCTGCCATGAACTTGAAGCCCGTAAAGGTGTCCTCGAAGTGTACGCCGTTCTTCTCGCATATCGTCCTTGCCATCGAGGTGGAGACTATGCTTGCCATCGCGCCGGGGTTCTCGGGCATCGTGCCGGTGGCGCGGCGGGCGTTGATGACGTAGTCCAGCAGCAGGCAGCCGAGCTGGTTGCCGGTGATAACGCTGTATTCGCCGTCGGCTCCGCGCACCATCGTGCCTATGCGGTCAGAGTCGGGGTCGGTGCCGATGATGAGATCGCTGTTCACGCGCTTTGCCAGATCGACCGCGAGATAGAAGCCCTCAGGATTCTCGGGGTTCGGGCTCTCGACCGTCGGGAAGCGCCCGTCGATGACCATCTGCTGCTCGACGGGGTAGAGGTGCTTTATGCCGAGGCGGCGCAGCGCTTCGGGGACGAGCTTGTAGCCGCAGCCGTGGAACGGGGTGTATACGATGCGCAGGTCGTCCGCGACCTCTTTGACAACGTCCTTGTCGATCGCCTGAGTCATGACGTTCTCTAAGAAGAGCTCGTCAGTCTCCTGACCGATTATCTCGATCTTCCCCTCAGCGACGGCCTCGTCAAAGTCGCAGGTCTTGAAGCCGGTGAAGATGTCTATCGCTTCCATCTGCTTTGCGATGGCTTCGGCCTTGTGGGGCGGCAGCTGTGCGCCGTCGGACCAGTAGACCTTGTAGCCGTTATATTCCTTGGGGTTGTGGCTTGCTGTGATGTTTAGGCCGGCAGCCGTGCCGTAGTGCAGCACCGCGAAGCTCAGCTCAGGTGTCGGGCGCAGCGCGTCGAAGAAGCGAACGTGTATGCCGTTTGCCGCCATAACGCAGGCCGCTTCCTTGGAAAACTCTACGCCGTTGAGACGGCAGTCATGCGCGATGACTATGCCGCGGCTCTTGGCGTCCTCGCCGTCGGCGAGGATGACGTTTGCGAAGGCCTGAGTCGCGTGGCGGATTATGTGTATGTTCATGTTGTGCAGGCCGAGCTTCATCGTGCCGCGCAGACCTGCCGTGCCGAATTCGAGCGGGGCATAGAAGCGGTTTTCTATCTCCTTCTCGTCACCGGCTATGGAATTGAGTTCCTTCCACTCTTCTTCGCTGAGTGCCGGGCTGTCCAGCCAGCGCTGGTATTCTTCCATATAGGACTTTGACATAGCGGAATACTCCCTTCAGGTTTTCATTTGTTTTCCCGTTTCCTCCGGGGATATGGTTTTATTTTATCCGGCCGCGCCGGTGTGTTTACTCTTCGGGTATCTCTGCCTCTCCGCTGAGAAGCGCCTTTGCGTCCTCCAGCAGACTCTGCGGCACGAGCACGTCCGTGCCCTGTCCGCTCATGCCGAGCACAAGGCGGCCAAACTCGCCGTCGCCGGGGTATATTTTCAGACAGGGAATGCCGTAGGCTTCAAGCATGTTTATCGTCAGCTCATCGCCCATGTTGAGGTTTGCACAGTTGCAGAGCCATGCCGGTTCTTCCGGCTCACCGTTTTCATCCTTAGGCCAGCGCTCGTACAGCTCACCGCGTATGACGCGTCCCCAGTTTTTCTTTTCGTCCATAAAAATCTCCACACCAATATTTACTAAATGAAGTATAGCATCAAAGCCGTGCGGTTTCAAGCGTCATTCGTCAAAAAGCAGATCGCCGTAGCGCAGCTCGCCCGAGCATTTCGGGTATGACGACACGTCCCATCTGTAGCGTCCCCATGCCATCTCGTCGTTCATCAGGAATCCTGCCTCGGCGCCGTCCTCTATCGCGGCTGTGATGTCAACGTGGTAGTAGCTTCCGTCTATGCGCACGATGTTCCAGCAGTGCTCTATCCAGTCCTCCTGACCGTAAACGATGCGGCAGTCAACTCCCAGCTCGCGGCACAATACGATGTACGCCAGCGCCGCGCCCTCGCTGTTTGCCCGCCCGCCGACGAGTGCGGCATAGGCTGTGTTGTCGCTTTTGTCCACGGATACGGCGCAGTGCTCCATCAGGTATTCGCATGCGGCGTATGCAAGCTCCGCTTCGCTCATTCCGGAGGTATCAAGCTCTGCAAAGGCGTCGACTGCCTGCAGCTGCGCTGTGCGCGCGTCAAGCTCATCGCTCGTCATGCCGTAGTTTATGCTTATTTCATAGAGCCTCTGCGCTCCCGTGCCGCTGTACATGTTGACGCTCGCGAGCGGCTCTTTCGGCACAAGCGCTGGATCCTCCCTGTATACGCGCGTGACCGCGGCGGCCATGTCCTCGGCGCTGTATGAGCTGCGGCTTATGAGCACAACGAGCTTCTTCTCGCCCTCGGACAGCGCCTCGCGTACAATTTCATCAATGCCCGAGGAGAAGGCCAGGTGCCGTATGGCTCCCGCCGCTTCGCTCACGTCCGAATAGCTTATATAGACGCTCGCCTCGTTTATCGTGACTATCTTGTTTATCTCGTATGCCATGTTCTCCACGCAGTATGCGCATAGCGCGTCCTGTGTGCGCACCTGCCAGCAGGCGCTCGCCATGTCCGCCGTGGTGTCCCCGTCGTAGGCTGCGTCGAAGACTATCGTCCCCTCGGTCTTGCCGGCGTAAGCCATCTTGAGCAGCGCCTGTTTGAGCGCGGAGAAGTTTTGCACCGTGACCTTTCCGTCGGTGCTGCTCTCCTCCTGGACGGAGGGGGTGTAGTCCTTGACGGAAACATATTCGTTGTTGAGCAGGCCGCAGCCGCACAGCAGCCCCATTGCCAGCAGCAGCGCCGCCAGCGCGCCAAGGCGCTTCATCATTTTCATTTCACCTCGGATATGCTTTCAAAGCCGTTGCCGAACACGTTCTTCGCGTCTGTTACGACGAAAAAGGCGTGCTCGTCTATGCCCTTGACAAGGCGCTTGAGCTCGGCTATCTGCGGGCGCTTTATGACGCACATGATAACATCGTGCCGCTCGCCGGAGTAAGCTCCCGTCGCGTTAAGTAGCGTCACGCCGCGGTGCAGGTGACCGGAAATTATCTCATGGCTTATCTCGTCGTTCTTCGTGCTGATTATATAGCACACGCTCGAGTTGTCTATGCCGTAGAGCACAAGGTCGATGACCCGCCCGGTGACGAACATGCAGATAATGGAGTACATCGCGCTCTCGTATTTGTTAAGTATCAGCGCATAGGCCACGATTATCACCGCGTCGAGGATCAGTATCAGCGTCCCGAAGTTAATATACGCGAAGCGCTGCCGCATGAACTTTGCCACGATGTCGACCCCGCCGGTCGTTGCCCCAACGAAGTAGATGATCCCGAGCCCCGCGCCCTTTATCGTGCCGCCGATTATCGCGCCGAGCATCGGGTCGGTCGTCGCCACTATCCCGAAGAGCGCAAACAGGTCGACGAAGGCGGAGCTCAGCGCCATGCCTATAAACGAGCTGAACATGAAGCCCGCGCCAAAGTGCCGCCACGCTATCGCGAAAAGCGGGACGTTTAGGATTATCGTCATCGTACCGACGGGCAGCTTCGTAAGCTCGTTTATTATCATCGATATACCGATGATGCCGCCGGAGGTTATCGAGTTCGGGTACATGAAGAACTGGAAGCCGACGGCGTATACCGCCGAGCCGAGAATTATCATGAGAAATTTCAGTGCAAGACCGAGAGTACCCTTCGGGGCCTTGTTCAGACTCATATGCTTCTCCTTTATTTTATCTTATTCGTCCATGAGCGACAGCTGCTTTTCCGCCCTGTCCTCGCCCTTTATGAGTGCGCCCGCCGCCGGGATGCTGCGCACCCTGTAGCGCGCGGCGTTCTGAATGTCGCTGTCCCTGAGCGGAAGCGCCTTTTCAAGTACGCGCTTTGCCTTGAGGCTCATCACCGCCACGCCCTGCGTGCTGCGGCTGGTCTTCGGCTGCAGCTGCGCGGTGTTGAATATCAATGCCCGCCCGTCGCTTGAGTAGCAGGCGACGTCGAACTCCTCGCCGATGAGCATTACGGCCTTTACCGGGCTCTTGTCAGAGCACGCGCCGACGAGCTTGCGCCGGTTCGTCTTCGTCTCGTAGGCCGACAGCTCGATGCGCGCGGCCTTGCCGTTTTCGAACATCAGCAGCAGATGCTTCTTATAGTCGCCGGGGTCGATCATCGCAATGGCGCTCTCACCCTCGTCCATCTTGAGT
>CAKTKV010000031.1 GCA_934572355.1 uncultured Oscillospiraceae bacterium | reverse complement strand
TCCTCGTCATGGCTGTTGATTATCGACTTCACCAGATACAGCCCCAGCCCGACGCCGTCCTTATCAAGGCTGCGCGAACGGTCGGACTTGTGGAAACGGTCGAAGATAAACGGCAGATCGTCCGGCGGTATCGTCTCGCCAATGTCCTTTATTGAGACGTAAGCCTTCTGCGCGTCCCTGTACAGTCTCAGTGTGAGGCAGCTGCCGGGAGTCGCAAACTTCACGGCGTTATCGAGGAGGTTATACATTACCCGAGTGATCGCGTCCTTGTCGGCGATGACCATTATGTGGTTCTCCGGCAGCTGCGGATCGACGTCGAGGTTCTTCTGCGTCGCGCGCGCCTCAAAGCTGAGCAGCGTCTGGAGCATAAGCTCCGTAAGGTCGAACACCGTGCGCTTGCTCGGATCAGCGGCTCTGGCTCTCGTCTGCGAAGCGTCCAGCATATCGCGCACAAGGCGGGAGAGCCTGCGCGTCTCGTCTCTTATCGAGGTGAGGTACTTTGTCTCCTGATCCTTCGGGATCGTCCCGTCGAGTATGCCGTCGGCAAATCCGGCTATCGTCGTCATCGGCGTACGCAGCTCGTGGGAGACATTCGCGATGAACTCGCTCCTGCGGTTCTCCGCGTTCTGGAGTGAGTCCGCCATCTTGTTGAACGAGTCGATGAGCGCGCCCATCTCATCTGTCGGATCCTCCAGCTGCTTTACGCGCACGGAGAAGTCTCCTCTCGCGAACTTTCTCGACGCCGCCGCTATCTCATCCAGCGGCCGCGCCATGCGCTTTGAGTAAACGAGCGACACCGCAAGCGACATGCACAGCACGAGCACCGCAATGACTGTCGCGATGAGCACAAATGTCGACCAGTTGCTGAGAATATTATCCGGCGCGTTCGTCACGAATACATAGCCCATGAGTTCGCCGTCCGACTCTCTTGTTATCTCATGGGTGACGATATAGCGGGGATTTGTGTACATTCCGCCGAGTGTGCTTATCTCAAGCTCCTGACCGTCCTTGATACCGGTAATGACATCCTCCGGCAGCAGCGTCCCGTAATGCTTGCACATCGGTGTCTGGTCGGAGCAGGACAAAACAAGTCCGTTCGCATCGGTGATAAAGATATGGTTCCCGGTCGAGCGCGATATCGCGCTTATTATCATGCTCAGCAGCCAGCTGTTCATAGAGTCGTTCTGACCCACCGCCGCCGCCGTGCGCGATACCTCCTCGGCGCTCGCGACCATGTCGCTCTTATATTCGCGTATGAGGTACAGCCTGCCTATCCCCACGAACGAGAACGCCACAAGGATAAAGCAGGTCAGCACCAGCAGCGCCGTCGCGGTGAAGTTTCTGAGGTAAATACTCTTCATGGCGAAGCCTTACTCGTGGACCTCGAACTTGTAGCCCACGCCCCACACGGTCTTGAGGCACCATTTGTCGGATACGCCCTCAAGCTTCTCTCTCAGACGCTTGACGTGAACATCGACGGTTCTGGAATCGCCGAAGTAGTCAAAGCCCCATACCTCGTCAAGCAGCTGATTGCGCGTGAAAACGCGGTTGGGGGACGCTGCCAGATGATACAGCAGCTCCATCTCTTTTGGCGGGGTGTCGATCTTCACGCCGTCGACTATCAGCTCATAGGACTCGAGGTTTATAACGAGCTTATCGAAGGTGAGCTTCTTCTCGACCGGCGCGTCCGCATCCGTGCGGCGCATGACCGCGTGCACACGCGCGAGCAGCTCCTTGACGTCGAATGGCTTTGTGACATAGTCGTCCGCGCCCATATCGAGTCCGTTTATCTTATCTGCGGTCTCTCCCTTCGCGGTGAGCATAATGATCGGCACCGAGGACTTCTTCCTGATGTCCCTGCATATCTGCCAGCCGTCCTTGACCGGCAGCATGATATCGAGCAGCACTACATCCGGGGAGAAAAGATCGAAGCTGGACTCTGCCTTCCCGCCGTCGGCGGCGATCATGACGTCAAACCCGTCCTTACCCAGATACAGTCTCAGCAGCTCCGCAATGTTCGCATCATCTTCAACAACAAGAGCTCTTTTACTCATAGCTTATTCTGCCCTTCTCTTTCATAATATATGTTTGAACTATTCAACTTTCAAATCACCATAGATTATAACCGCCAGCGCAAAATAAAGGTTAAAAAAATGTTAAATACTGCCGGAAAAGCCCGTCTATACGGCATCCGGGAAAGCCGTGCAGACTTCCCCGGATGTTATGATCTGTCGTATCAGAACTCTACTGCTTCGAGCTCGATGAGCGCGAGGATATATATCTTCAGTGCCTCCATGAACTCGTCAATGCTTGCCGCCTCGTCCGCGCCGTGTATCGGGCCGAAGAAGTCGGGATAGCTGCGCTCCGGATGCTCCGGACCGAAGGACACGCCGTTCGGGAAATCGCGCGCATAGGTGCCGCCGCCCATCGTGTAGGGCTTCGCATCCTCGCCGGTGACAGAGTTGTAAACATCCATGCAGACCTTCACCGCGGGGTTATCGATGCTCATGTAGAACGGAGCGGTGTCTCTCTTGAGTTCGATCTCCGCAAGCTCTCCCGCGAGTGCTACGATGGTGTCGGCTATCTTCTTTCCGCTGGTGTTCGTGGGATAACGGCTGTCGACGGTCTGGAAGATATGCCCGTCCTCAACGCCTATCACGCCGCCGATTATCGTGAGCGGCTCGAACTTGCCGTCGTCAGCATCGACGCCGAGGCCGCTGCCGTCCCAGTTCTCATGCAGCTTCATGAGCAGGCGCAGGAACTTCTCTTCCTCCTCGCCTGCAAGCTTGTTTTCAAGAATATAGCTTATCAGCACGCCTATCGCGTTCACCGTGCCCTCGGGCATGGAAGCATGGCCGCCGATGCCCTTCGCGGTCAGGTGCCACAGCTCTCCGTCAGCCTCAACGGAAACGCTCTCGGTGGAAGCGGGCTTTGCGCCCTTCACCCATGCCTCGGCCTTGCCGGGGATAACATTGCCCGCGACGCCGCCGCGGATGTCAGCGATCTTGTCAAGCTTCGTCTTGGAGACGATGCGCAGGTTGCATATACCCTTTTCGCCGTTGCAGACAGGGAAGCCGGAATCCGGGCTGAAACAGAACACCGGAGCCTTGTAATTGTCAAGGTAGTATTCCACATCGCCCATGCCGGTCTCCTCGTTGGTACCGAGCAGCGCGCGGATGCTGTAGCGCAGCGGGACGCCCGCGTCCTTGAGGTACTTGAGCGCGTACAGGCACAGGACGGACGGCCCCTTGTCGTCCATTACGCCGCGGCCGATGAGAAAGCCCTCGCGCTCGCGCAGCGTGAACGGGTCGCCCGTCCAGCCCTCGCCGACGGGGACAACATCAAGGTGCGTGATGGTGGCGAGGTAATCCTCCGTGTCGCCGATCTGGCCGTAGCCGATCTTATCCTCGCAGTTGACAGCCTTAAGCCCCAGCTCGCGGCATATCTCAAGTCCCAGCTCCAGCGCCTGCTTCGGTCCCTTGCCGAAGGGTGCGCCCGGCTCTGCCGCGCCCTCGACGCTGTTTATCGCCACAAGGCGCGCGATGTCTCTTACGATATTCTCTCTGTTGTCATTTATGAATTTGTCGATACCGTCAGTATACTTATTATCCATTGCTATGGCTCCTTTATTTATGATGAAACAAATATACTATTTTTCCCAGAATTTTTCAAGCCCCGCATGAACGTATGCGAGGCTTTATATTTTGCAATTATGTCAACCTAATTATGTTGTCTGTCAGTTTCTCTCGCCCCGCTTACTCTTGCCGGGCTTGAAATCCGGCTCTGTCCCATTTATCAGGCGCTTTATATTCTCCCTGTGCCGTATGACGACGAGGCACATTCCCACTATCGCCAGCGCGCACCGCGGCTGTGACAGCTCAAGCACCAGCGCCCATACCGGCAACGACAGCGCCGCGCATATCGAGCCGAAGGATACCTTCTTCGAGCACAGCACCGCGATGGCGAACACCGCTATCGTCAGCAGTCCCGCGCGCCAGTCGATGCACAACGCTATCGCCGCACCCGCGGAAACTCCCTTGCCGCCCTTGAAGCCGTGCAGCAGCGGATAGCAATGCCCAGCCATACAGGCCATGCCTGCCGCCGCCATGCCCCTGTCGCCGAGAACAAGATAGCCCAACAGCATCGCGGCCGCTGTCTTGCACATGTCCCCGCCGAGGGTCAGCACACCCGCGCTCATTCCATAGACGCGCGCCATATTGGTCGCCCCGGCGTTGCCGCTCCCTGCTCTTCTGATGTCCCTGCCGAGCACATGGCTTGACATGAATATCGATATGCTGAGCGAACCCATAACATAGGCGGCAATTATCACAAGGATGAATTCAAGAGTTTCCATTCAAAGCTCCAGTCGAACTATTTCAAAATTTTCAAGTTTATTATACGCGCACTCCCTGCCTTTGGCAATAGAATCATACACTAATTTACAAAATGTCAAACATCCGCCGTCCACGGCCATTCTTCGGGCGGCTCCGCTCTGAAGTGCATCCGCTCCCCCGTCGCAGGATGGGTGAAGCCCAGCTCGCAGGAGAACAGCGCAAGCGGGCACTCGTCGCGCGGCTCGCAGTATTTTCGCTCGCCGATGAGCGGCAGGCCGCGGGACGCTAACTGCACGCGTATCTGGTGCGTTCTCCCGGTGTACAGCGTTATGTAAACCTTGCTCAGTCCCCCCACGTACCATTTCCGCTCATAGTCGAGCACTGCTTCCTGCACTCCCTTTGCCGGGGTATCGGTGACAAAGGTCATCTTCCGCGCCTTGTCGCGGTATAGCAGGTCGGTAAGCGTCGCGCGCTCCGCGGCCTCGCCGTGGACGACCGCCATGTAGTGCTTTTCAAACTCGCCCTCGCGTACCTGGCGGCTCAGTTCAGATGCCGCAGCAGCGCCGCGCGCGAGCACCATCAGCCCGCTCACCGCGCGGTCGAGCCGGTGCACCGTGCGCACGTCGGCCTTTTCGTCCCCAAGCTCGCGGCGCAGCAGCTCAGGCAGTCCGCCCGGCTCATCTGTCGACAGCACTCCCGCTGGCTTTATGCACACTATTATGCTCTCGTCCCGGTAAATTATATCCATAAATCCTCCGCCCGGCGCTATGCAAAGCCCCGATAATGTGGTATATTATATAGCAAATTACTTTTATTTGGAGATCACAATGGATCAGAAACATATCCCCTGCCCGAACTTCCGCAAGTGCGGCGGCTGTCAGCTTCAGAACCTACCATACGCCGAGCAGCTTCTGCACAAGCAGCGCCGTGCTGTCTCTGTGCTCGGCGAGCTTGGGCATGTTGAAAACATAATCGGCATGGATGAGCCGGCGCATTACCGCAATAAAGTTCACGCCGCCCTCGCCTATGACCGTGCGAAGAACAAGACCATATCCGGTATCTATCAGCCCGGCAGTCACCGCATCGTCCCGGTCGACGAGTGCATGATCGAAGATAAGCTCGCCGATGAGATCATCGTCGATATCCGCCGCATGCTCCCGGAGTTCAAAATACAGGTCTTCGATGAGCGCGGCGGCAGCGGCTGGCTGCGTCACATCCTCATCAGGCGCGGCTTTGCGACGGGCGAGGTCATGGTCGTGCTCGTCGCCGTCTCGCCGATATTCAAGCTCCAGAAGCCCTTCCTCAAAAAGCTTCTGGAAAAGCACCCGGAGATCACCACTGTCGTTCTCAATATCAACAACCGCTTTGGTCCCGTCATCCTCGGTGTGCGTGAGAAGGTCATCTATGGCAGCGGATATATCGAGGATGTGCTCTGCGGCAAGCGCTTTCGCATCTCCTCCCGCTCGTTCTATCAGATAAACCCCGTCCAGACCGAGAAGCTCTATTCCGCTGCCATCGGCCTTGCAGGGTTAACCGGAAATGAGACTGTACTCGATGCCTACTGCGGCATCGGCACCATCGGCCTCAGCGCCTCGGATAAGGCAAAGCAGGTCATCGGCGTCGAGATAAACCGCGACGCGGTGAACGACGCGATAGCGAACGCCCGCCTGAATGGCGTCAAAAACTGCTGGTTCACCGTCGGCGACGCCGGGAAGTACATGGAGCAGATGGCGGCGGACAAGGTGAAGCCCGATGTTGTTTTCATGGACCCGCCCCGCGCCGGGAGCGATGAGCGCTTTCTCTCCTCGCTGCTCAAATGCGCGCCGGGACGCATCGTCTATATCTCCTGCAATATCGACACCCAGCGCCGCGACCTCGACGTGCTCCTCTCCGGCGGCTACAAGCTCCGCCGCATCCAGCCGGTCGATATGTTCCCATATACCGAGCACATCGAATGCGTGGTCATGCTGGAGAAATAAATCAGAGTGTAAGTTAACAGGTAGTAAGTATCATGGATAGCTTCTCAGAAAAGAGCCTGCTCTCGTTAGGTGACTATTATGTATATGGGTTAATCGACCCAAGGACTGACCATTTTTTCTATATTGGCAAAGGCACCGGAAACAGAGTATTTGAGCACGAAAAAGAAAGTCTGAACAGTCCGGACAGTGATAAGCTCAAGCTGAAAACCATTTCTCAAATCAAGTCCAGCGGATTAGCTGTCAGGAAAATTATCATTAACAGCAACCTTACCGAGTCGGAAGCTTTTGCCGCAGAAGCGGCATTGATTAATGCTTTCAATTATGTAGGCGATGTTTGTCTTACAAATATCGTTGCAGGTCATCATTCCGCCGAAGCTTTATCCGTAGAAGATTTTGAAAAGATATATGGCGCAGAAGAGTTACACAACGAGGATATCAAGCATAAAATCCTCGTCATTAAAATCAACAAGCTTTACCGTAGAAATATGCCTGCCGCTGAACTGTATGATTCTGTTCGTGGTTTATGGAGAGCCTCAATAAACAATGTTCAAAACGTTGAGTATGTTTTTGGCGTTTATAATTCCCTGATCGTTGCCGTCTACAAGCCTACTCAATGGTACAGATGTAAAGACAAGCCTGAGAAACGTCCAAGACAAGACGAGATTTTAACGTCGCAGACAGGGAATCGCGTTTTCTTTGTAGACAAGAATTTTGAACTCGGCCTGCCGCTTGACGATAACGAAGCTTTCTATTACGGAAAATCCATAGCAGGATTAAAGCTGAACCAAAGTGCACAAAACCCTATTACATACCTGAATCCGAAATGTTCCAGCTAATCACAGAGACTGTTCGATCATTCTCTCCCTCGCCTTTCCAGCAGCAAACATAAATTACTCTCCCAAACCTTATCGCCGCACTCCCTTGCTTTTGCAATGCAGGCGTTTACCGCACTACGTAAAGAAGCGTCGTCCGAGTATTTTTGCAGTCTGTCCATGATGCGGAAAGCACCCGGCCAGTTCATGTCCTGCACCCATTCCAGTAATTCGGCCAAATAAGGTCTGAGCTTTTCATCGCTCTTCTCCGCTATAATGACTGCGCAGTTTTCCCAGACATTTTTGTTATGTTCCGGTGTCAGCGGCTGTATAAACGGGCGAATCGTTTCTGCATCTTTTGCCTGAGCTATTCCCTTGGTCTGGATTTCGGGCAGCTTATGCCAGTCGAGCATATCCATAATTTCCGTAATGTCCTGCATCTTGAAAGCCTCTTGATTCTTTGGCAAGTTTAACGCCCGCTGCAATATCGCAGCGGGCGTTATGATTTCTATTCCGCTCAATGGCTCCGCTCAGTGACAGCCGCAGCCGCAGCTTCCGCTGTCGTCGCCGCAGGCGCAGCCCTCGTTGCTTGTTCCGCAGCCGCTGCATCCGCCGCAGCTTCCGGAGCAGCCGCCGCCAAAGCCCATGCCCGCGCCGGGGTCGACTATCGGCAGTCTCCCGGTGATGAGCAGGTCAGCCGCGTCGTCCGCGCTGCCGCAGTAGCCGACTATCGGGATTATGCCGTAGCTGAGCAGGCGCGCCTTTGCCTCGCCCCCCATGTTCCCGGCGATGACCGCGTCGATCTTCTCCTCGCGCATCAGGTCGCTCATGGCCTTGTGCCCCTCGCGTCCTGCCGTTTCGACAAGGCGCTTGGTGCACTTGTTCACGTCTGCGTCTTCATAGTCGTATATCGCGAACATTTCGCAGTGGCCGAAATGCTCGAAAATTTCTCCGTCCTTATATGCAACTGCTATGCGCATGTCATATCTCCTTTTCGATGCTGTCCATCAGCGGCGCGATGTGCTCCCCGCTCACTGACTCCACTTCGCCCGCGTCCACCATCGTGGTGATAACGGGGTCTATCGGCAGCTTTGCAAAGTGCGGGATGTTATACTGCTTTGCCAGCGCCTCGACCTTGCTCTCTCCGAAGATAGAGTGCTCGCTGCCGCAGTCCGGGCACTTGTAGTAGCTCATGTTCTCGACGATGCCGAGCACCGGGACCTTCATCATATCCGCCATGTTCACGGCCTTTGCGACTATCATCCCGACAAGATCCTGCGGCGTCGTGACGATAACTATCCCGCTTATCGGCAGGGACTGGAACACCGTCAGCGGCACATCGCCCGTTCCGGGAGGCATGTCGACGAACATATAGTCCACGTCCGTCCACATCACATCCGTCCAGAACTGCGTGACCGCGCCCGCGATGACCGGGCCGCGCCATACAACAGGCTCCGTCTCATCCTGAAGGATGAGGTTAATGGACATGACCTGTATCCCGGAGTGCGTCGTGACGGGTATAAGGTACTCCTCCGTGCCGGTCGCGTGCTGGTGGATGCCGAAGGATTTCGGTATCGACGGGCCCGTAATGTCCGCGTCGAGCACCGCGCAGTTGTAGCCGCGGCGCTGCATCTCGGAGGCCATCAGGCTCGTGACAAGGGACTTGCCGACGCCGCCCTTGCCGCTGACGACGGCAATGACCTTCTTTACACTTGCGCCCTCGTGAAGCGGTTTGAGAAAGCTCTCCGGTTCGCGGGAAGCGCAGGCTTCGCCGCAGGTGGAGCAATCATGTGTGCATTCGCTCATATCAATGATCTGCCTTTCCAATTCAAATATATGTAAGCTTATTATACCCGTTTCGTGCAAATAGTCAAACTAATAAAATTCATAGCTCAAATCACAGCTTCAATTTCTTCACCGCGCGGATTAGATATATCGCCGCAAAGCCGGTGAACACACCCGTTATAACTCCGGATGCCGCAAGTATCGGCGCGTAGGCAAAAATGCCCGGCGTCTTTACTATGAGCGCACACGCGCCGAGCTGCCCTGCGTTGTGTGCGATAGCCGCAAGGGCGCTGACGATCCAGAGCTGGTTTTCCTTAAACAGCACTATCGTCACGCACATCACGATATACGCCAGTATTCCCCCTGCGGCGCTGTATATGAACGTCGAAGGGCTGCCCGCGAATATCGCACCCATTATTATCCTCGCCGCAAGTATCGCCCCGGCCTCTTTCCTGCCGAGTATCGCCATCGCCGTGAGGGTTATAATGTTTGCAAGGCCGAGCTTTATTCCCGGTATCGGCACAGGTGACGGCAGCTGGTTCTCTATCATGAATATCGTCAGCGCTATCGCCGTCAGCACCGCCATGAAGCAGAGCTTCTTCGTCTTAGCCATCGAGCTCGCCTCCCTCTATCTGTATCACGAGCCTGTGCGGCACACAGGCTATCGGCATCCCGCTCTGGCTTATCCGCCCCTGGCTCACGCAGACGCGATCCGGGCAATCCGCCGCCGTGACCGATATCGCCCCCGGCTCGACGTGCACCGTGTTGTGCCCGTACTGCGTGCTCAGCTCGATATCGTAGCTCTCCGTGACCTTCGACAGATCGATCCGTTCATACTCCTCTCCGTCTATCGAGATCACCGCGACTGTTCCTCCGCCCGTGCTCATCGCAAGGCAGTACGAAACCAACCCTGCTATCACCACGGCTGCCATAATGATTATCCATTTTTTCGTTTTTCTGTCCATAAGCGTATTGTAGTTTATGCCGCGGCAGTTGTCAACCGGCAGTCGATTGTGGTATACTGTGGTATTATTGGAGTAAGTATGTCCGTTTGAAAGGAGTGATACGGTGGACGCTTTGACCGAATATACCCTTGCCGCGAGCAAGTACGCGCTTATCATCCTCTCGCTCGTCATCATCGTCCGCTGCATCCGCTCCATGCTCTCCGACCGTTACGAGCCCGAGGTCTGGGGCTATCTGTGGCACGAATCTCAGACATATACCCTCACGCATTGGGAGAACATCATCGGCCGCACGCTTTCTTGTGATGTCCGCCTTATCTATCCGAACGTCAGCCGCACCCATGCCGTGCTCACGCGCAATGACAAGGGGCTGTGGCGCATCTATGATATTTTCTCAAAGGGCGGCGTTTGGGTCAACGGCGTCAAGGCCGGCGGGCGCGGCCTGCCCGTGCAGCACGGCGACCTTATCAATATCGCCGGTGAATCCCTGCGCTTTCACGAACTGAGCCACGATGATAAGGAGAGCTGTGAATCCGTCCGCACAGCCGCGGGGCAGGGCGTCTCTCCCGCCGTCACGCTCTTTGAGCTTACGCTGTTCCAGCTTGCGCTGCTGCTCCAGCACTGCCTCACCTCCTCCGGTGAGCAGCTCTTTGCAATCGCACTCGCTTTCTTCGCGCTCATCGCCTTAGAGTGGTGCTGCTATAACGCCATGCGCGTTATGAACCGCTCTGGATTTGAGATAGAAACTCTTGCCTTTTATCTCACCACCCTCGGTATGTCCGTCGCCGCCTCGTCCACTCCGGACGATATGTATAAGCAGATCATCCTCACCATCGTGGCGGTGCTGCTGTTCCTGCTCATGGGCTGGTGGCTGCGCAAGCTTGGCCGCACAGCCGCCGCGCGCATCCCGATAGCGGCACTGGCGGTGCTGCTGATGGTCGTCAACATTGTCGCGAGCGACGCCGTTCTCGGCGCGCGCAACTGGCTTGAGTTCGGCGGCTTTTCGTTCCAGCCGTCCGAGCTTGTCAAGGTCGGCTATATCTATGCCGGCGCTTCGACGCTCGACAGGCTCTACCGTCGTAATAACCTCTATACCTTTATCGGCTTCTCCGCCTTCTGTGTCATCGCCCTCGCCCTTATCGGTGACTTCGGCACGGCGCTCATCTTCTTTGCGACCTTCCTTGTTATCTCCTATCTGCGCTCCGGTTCCATCGCAACGGTGCTCCTCGCCGTGACCGGCGCGGGGCTCGCGGGTTTTCTCGCCGTCAGCGTCAAGCCATATATCGCCCAGCGCTTCGCCACATGGGGACATGCCTGGGAGGATATTTACGACAAGGGCTTCCAGCAGACGCGCGCCATGTCCGCCGCCGCTTCCGGCGGTCTGTACGGCAAAGGCGCGGGCGGCGGCTGGCTCAAGGACATTTTCGCCGCGAACACCGATATGGTCTTTGCCGTTATCTGCGAGGAGCAGGGGCTTATCATCGGGCTCATAATGGTGCTCGCGGTTCTGGTGCTGGCCTTCTTCGCCGTGCGCAGCGCGCGGCGCGGGCGCTCGGCGTATTATTCCATCGCCTCCTGCGCTGCCATGAGTATGCTGCTCGTGCAGCTTGCGCTCAACGTCTTCGGCTCGCTTGATCTGCTGCCGTTTACGGGAGTCACCTTCCCATTTGTCTCCCGCGGCGGCACCTCGCTTATCTCCTGCTGGATGCTCATGGCCTTTACCAAGAGCTCTGACACCCGGCGCAACGCGAGCTTTGCCGTCCGTCCGGGGCGCGGCAAGGATGAAGAAGATGAGGACGATACCCCCGGCGCGTCCGACAACGGCTTTGCTCCGGATGACGATCCTGCAAACTGGGAGGTGTGGCAGCCGTGCGAAAAATAACCAACCGCGCCTTCTGCGTGCTGCTTATCGCGGCTGGCGTTATCTTCGGCATGATCGTGTACGTCCTCAACTACATCGATCACGGGCAGGACTGGGCACTGTACTTCTCCCGCTCAAACTCCGGTTCCACCGGCATGCTGCTTGACCGCAGCGGTATAGTCCTCGCCTCCTTCGGCGGGGCGGACGAGTTCTTCTCCCCCGACGCTGAGACGCGGATGTCAAACTACCACGTCACTGGCGACTATTGGGGGCGCACCGGCACTGGCATCCTCTCGCGCTACCGCCGCGATGTGAACGGCTTCAGTCTCCTCACCGGCACGACGCGTACCGAGAACAGCACCCTCACCCTCACGATCGACGCAAGGCTCAACAATAAAATATATGAGCTTCTCGACACGGAGCATAACGCCGCGGTGCTTGTCTGCAACTATAAAACCGGCGAGCTTCTCGGCATGGTCTCGGCTCCGACGGTCGACCCGCTGGATATTGAAAACGGCGTTCCCGATGGGGCATACCTCAACCGCTGCCTCTCCGCCGCCTTCACCCCCGGCTCGACCTTCAAGCTCGTCACCGCGGCCGCCGCTATTGAGAACATCCCGGATATAAACGAGCGCACCTTCTACTGCGAGGGCGAATATAAAATAGCGGGCGTACCCATTACCTGCAAGGCCGCGCACTATACGCAGACCTTTGAGCAGGCGCTCTCCAACTCCTGCAACATCGCCTTTGCGCAGATAGCCGTGATGCTTGGTCAGGAAACCATGATCGACTACGTCACGAAATACGGCTTCCTCTCGTCCCATGAGCTTGACGG
>CAKTKV010000030.1 GCA_934572355.1 uncultured Oscillospiraceae bacterium | reverse complement strand
TCCTACAACGGCCGCTATCTCTATGACGGCGCCAAGGGCGGCAAGACCGGCTATACCCGCGCCGCGGGCTACTGCCTCGTCTCCAGCGCCGAGCGCAACGGCGTGCGTATACTCGCCGTTGCGATGGGCTGCGACGGCCCGCTCAACGCGGAGATAGAGGAATGCTACAACTTTGTCGACAGCCGTACACTGTATGACTGGGCTTTCGATAACTTCTCCTACCGCAGCATACTCAGCTCTACCGAGCCTATCACGAAGGTGAATGTCGAAATGGCCGAGGGCGGCGGGACGGTCATGCTCTATCCTGCGGGCAACCTGAACGTGCTTATGCCGAATGAGGTCTCCAACGATGCAATAACGCGCGATGTCACAATATACGACCAGCGCCTTGTTGCCCCGCTGCCCGCGGGCACGGTGCTCGGCGAGATACGCCTGTCTGCCGACGGAGAGACCTACGGCACGGTCAAGCTGATAACCGGCGCGGATGTTGAGCTTTCAAAGAGCGCATATCTCAAGCAGCGTCTCGGCGAGATATTCAGCAAGGGCTGGGTCATCGCGCTGCTGATAATCATCGTCGCGTTCACGCTCATATACACGGTGCTCGTCGCGCGCTACAGAAGGCTGCGCAGGAAGCACCTTGAGGAGCGCCGCCGCGCCGAGCAGCGCAGGCGCGCGCGTCAGGCGCGCGAGGAGAACGGCCCGCGCGGCTACACGACCGTCGATCCCTCCGAGCGCTTCGACGCGAATATCGACATGAGCGACTTTTTCGACGACGATAACAATTATAGGTAAGCAAATTAACGGGTTAACGGGAAAGATTTTTCTTTCCCGTTAATTTCTTAGCACCGTCTTAACGGGCGAACATGTTATAATGGAGATAAAGAAATAATATGGAAAATGAAACGATGAAAAAAATCGGCACGTTCTTTTCAAAAATCAATTCTCTGTGCAGGGAGTACATAAAAACCAGCCTCAAGGGCTGGCTGATATTCTTCGCGACGCTGGGCGTCGCTTCCGCGATATGCGCCATGCTCATGCGCACAACGACCTCGGACGTGCATGTCCCGCTGATATTCGTGCTGGCAGTGCTCATCATTTCCCTGTCGACCGACGGTTATTTTTACGGCTTTCTCGCGGCCTTCGTCAGCGTCGTGTTCGTTAACTTTGCCTTTACCTTCCCGTACCTGAAGCTGGACTTCACCATCTACGGCTACCCGCTCACGTTCATGACGATGCTCGCCGTCGGCTTTGCCACCTCGACGCTCACCGCCCGTCTCAAGGCACAGGAGCGGCTGCACATGGAGTCGGAGCGAGAGAAGATGCGGGCAAACCTCCTGCGCGCGATATCGCACGACCTGCGCACACCGCTGACGGCCATAAGCGGTTCGATATCCACAGTGCTTGAGGGTGACGAGGTTCTGACCAAGCAGCAGAAAAATGAGCTGCTGCTTGACGCCAAGCAGGACGCCGAATGGCTCTGCCGCATGGTTGAGAACCTCCTGTCCATAACGCGCATGAACGGCGCAGATATGGGCGGCATCACGAAGAACGATGAGATCCTTGAAGAAGTCCTGAGCGAAGCGGTCATGGCTTTCAAAAAGCGCCATGACGACGTCCCCGTCTCCGTCTCCGTTCCGGAGACGATGATCTTTCTGCCGATGGACGCGATGCTCGTCGAGCAGGTGCTTATAAACCTCATGGACAACGCCGTTGTTCACGGGGGACATGTCAGCCAGATAAAGATCAACGCGCGCGAGGAGAACGGCATGGCGATAGTCAGCGTCGCCGACAACGGGCGCGGCATAGACGTGGAGACTCTGCCCCATCTCTTTGACGGCAGCCTTCAGCTCTCCGGCAACAAATCCGCCGATACCACGCGCAGCATGGGCATCGGCCTGAGCGTATGCAAGACCATAGTTGAGGCTCACGGGGGAGATATATACGCGGAAAATCTCCCGGAGGGCGGCGCGATGTTTACCTTTACTTTACCGTTAGGAGGCACAAGCTATGACAATCAAGGATAGAGTTCTCGTTGTGGAGGACGAAAAAAGCATCTCCGGCCTTATAAAAGCGATACTCACCGCAAACGGTTATGACGTCATAACAGCCAGCACAGGAAACGAGGCCTTCTCAATGATAAGCTCGCACTGCCCGGATCTCGTAGTGCTCGATCTCGGCCTGCCGGATATGGACGGGATGGATATAATAAAGGCTGTGCGCTCCTGGACGAGCCTGCCGATCATCGTCGTCTCCGCGCGCAGCTATGAGCGCGACAAGGTGCAGGCACTCGACATGGGCGCGGACGACTATGTCACCAAGCCCTTCAGCGCGGCGGAGCTTCTTGCCAGAGTCCGCGTTGCGATACGCCACACCCGCTCCGGCCTTTCAAACGAGGCGCTTGTCAACACCGGCAAGTTCGTCGCGGGCGACCTGACCATAGACTACGACAAGCACCAGGTGCTCATTGCGGGCGAGAACTGCCACCTCACGCAGAATGAGTATAGGATCGTTGCGCTGCTTGGCAAGTGCGCGGGCAAGGTGCTCACCTATGACTTCATCATGAAGGAGCTGTGGGGGCCGCAAAGCAAGGGCAGCAACCAGATCCTGCGCGTCAACATGGCAAACATCCGCCGCAAGATCGAGAAGAACCCCGCCGAGCCGCACTACATCTTTACCGAGGTCGGTGTAGGCTACCGCATGATAGAGGGGGATTAGCGAACCCACTTTGTTGGGCTTTGCTCGGAGTTACGAAAGCTGCATATCTGATTTGATTCTTTTCCTTCCTCTTTTTTCCGCCGCCAACGGCGGTACGGGGCGTTTCCGGCAGACTGTGCCGCGCGCTGCCCGTGCCGTTCGTCGGCGGCGGTTTTTCATTTATGATCCGACATTCCCGGTTTGCAAAAAATTAACGCAGGGTGTTTAGTTCTTTGCACTGATTTTATCTGAAATTTGCTATCATATAATCAGTAACAGGAGGACGCGACAGTCCCCGAATACGCAAAAATTTATAGTGAATTGTGGAGGATCAGTATGGAAGATATTTTGAGCTCGGTTCTGGAAGACGGAGAAGAAGTCCTTTGGAGAGGCAAGCCCGAAGCTTTTGATACCTTAGACAAAACCCATAAGCCCGTGATAGTCAAGGGCGAGATAATCAAGCTCGTCGTTTCTCTCGCGCTTATCATCGCTTACATAGTGACCGTTAACAACAGCGGCGCAGGCGTCAAGCCGGCTATCGTCGTTATAATCCTTGCTGTCATGGCATACGCGCTCGCCAGCCCCTTCCTGCACGCCAATACTCTCCGCCGCAAGGTCGAGTATGTCATCACGAATCAGCGCCTCTTTACCATCAAAGATGATGCCAAGGGCGTAGAGTTCGGCAAGATCAAGGTCGCCGAGATCAAGACCGACGAGGACGGCCACACCACGCTGCTCTGCGGCCCCACCGCTGTAAAGGCCGAGGTCGACAAATGGCGCGGCGACGCAGCTATCGGTCTGAGACTCGATAACGACACTCTCGACTGCGACGCGCTCACCTGGTACGCTATCCCCAACGCAAAGGAAGTGGAGGGTCTTCTCAAGAAGTACCTGCCCATCGAGTAATATCGAAACACCGCCTTGGCTATATAGCTGCGGCGGTGTTTATTCTTTCAAAAAGCCTCGCAGAGTTTTTTGCCCGCAGGCAAAAAATCAATCAAATCCATTTTCTCCGGCGGCGTGTACGTCGGAGAAAATACTTCTCGCGTAGTGAGTGTCGAATTGTCCGCTGAAAGCGGGCAACCGAGGCACAAACGGAGCGCAATCTTTTTTGTCAAAGAACCTTTAGTTCTTTGACAAGTTGACCGCCGTGATCGGGTATACCCCGACCGCAGCGGCTTTCTTTCTATTTCCCCGCATGATCCGACAATTTATTTCCGCCTGCGCTGTTATACTTGGCGGCGGGAGGTGGAAGCATGAAAAGGATCATTGCCTCTGTTATCGTGTTGTTTATCGCGCTGGCCGCGGGCGGATCGGCTCTCGACCGCGCACCGGAACCTGCGCCCGCGCCGCCGCAGCCGACCGCTCCCGTTGAGGAAAGCACGGAGGTGACCGCGCCCCCGGAGCCTGAGACGACCGGTGCGCCTGCCCCTGAGGAGTCCTGCGCGCCCGCCGGGACGCAGCCGCAGGAGAGCCCAGACGCCGCTGACGCCGAACCGGATGCGCAGAGCGAAGAACACAAGAGCATCTTTGACCTGATGACCGGCGGCAGCATCAGCTATGAAGCCGACCTTGCGGCATATTACCTGAACGAAATGACCGAGGCTGCGGCGGCGGGAGACGTCGAGGCCGGGAGGAGCGCCGAAGAAAAGCGAAACGCCGTCATAGACGCGTCCGCCGCGGAGCCTGACCCCGGCAAAATAAGCTTTGACGATCTGTATCTGCTCTCAAAAGTTATCTGCTATGAGGCCGGGAGCGATTGGCTCACGGACGAATTCCGCATATGCGTGGGCGAGGTCATCATGAACCGCGTCGCTTCGCCCGAGTACCCGGACAGCATACATGATGTGATCTACCAGAAAGGGCAGTACGCCTGTGTAAACTCCGCGCGCTTTGCCGGGCTCGTGCCGACGAAGGAGTGTATCGACGCGGCGCTGCGCCTGCTGTGCGGCGAGCGCAGAATGGTGCCGAGCGTGGTCTTTCAGTCAAACGACCTCCAGGGCGAACCGTTCACGATGTACACCGACAGGCGTCTGGGGACTACATATTTCTGCCTGAGTGAAAATCAGGAGCTCTACCCGATAGATTAAGATTCAAAATCGAATATCGCCTTGGACGTGAGGTAAGAGCCGAAGCGGCTTTTCCACGCGCGGTGCAGCTCCGACGCATCCCATGCGGGGAGCGCAGCCTTGTCCATGTCAATGACGATGGCAAGGTCATAGCGGTTCTCCCGGTCAATGCAGTTTTTCAGCACGGTGCAGCCATGTACGCCGTCCATCGCCGGGGCGGAAGAAAAGAGCTCTTCTATCTGCGAGGTCATGGCCGCATTGTCGCTCACGCTGTCGTTGAACTTTGCGATTATGCAGTGCTTCATGTGTGTCTCCCTTAATCTTTGAGTATCTGATTCCATTGCTCGTACAGTCTGTCCATAGTCCATGCGGCGTTCGCGGGACTGGTCGACGGCAGCTTCACCGGCGTCATGCCGCAGACGGGCGCGAGATGCTTCATGAACAGCTCATACGCCGCCGTGCCGTTGCAGTAGACACGCCGTATATCCGCCGCGCGCAGGATAAGCGCGATGTCGACCGGCACGGCGTTCCTGATGCTGCTGTCGCTGGAACCCGCGATATCGCAGGAATCGAGCACATCCCACAGCGCGATGCCGTTTGCGAGCAGCATGGCTTTCTTTTCCTCAATGCTCTGCGGCACGGCGCAGCCGAGCACACGCGCCAGAAGCGGCCAGAAGCGGTTCTGCGGATGGCCGTAAAAGAAATTGACCTCCCGGGACTTGACCGAGGGGAAGCTGCCGAGGATGAGTATTTTCGAGTTTTCGTCATACACCGGCCCGAACTGCCGCTGTATGTGTCTGTATTCAGGCATGAGCGATGACCTCACAAAAATGATCTGACGCTATTATACCACAAAAACCCGGCGCTGACCACTCAGCGCCGGGCTTTTTCAAGCTTGTAGAGTTCTATTATGCGGCCTTTGCTTCCTCGCGCAGCAGCTCAGCGCACAGGTCACCTTCGAAGGCCTCGGGGTCCTCCTGCGGCATGGTGTCGACCCCGGCCAGCTCGCCGGTGACGCGGTCGATGTAGCAGTCATAGTTGAGCCACTCGGTGCCGATAACTACCTCGCAGTAAGCGCCGCGGTATTCAAGAGAGAGCGCGCGGCTGGTCTCCGCGTCGAGTCCAAGCTCCTCCAGAGCTGCCTTGAGTGCTTCGTATTTATTAAGAATGTTCTTCATGTTTGATCTCCTTTCGAACATGACCGGCCTTGCACCGATCCGCCTGCGGGACACATGAGGCTCAAGCCCCGTCCCTCTTACCTTCCGCTGGAGCCTCTCGCCCGTTGCGGTATGGGCATATATTATCAGGTGTTTTTAAGGAAATTATGAGAGTCAAGTTGACTTTTTTTGAAGTTTCGAAGAACATTCCGTGAAGTTCGTCAATTAAAAGACCTGTTTCCAGACTTATCCAAAAAGAGCTCTAAGCTCCCCGACAGTCTCGATCTGCGCGCCGATGCGCTCCATATCGCCGAGGTTTGCGCGCTGCACCTCCTCGGTCACGGACGAGGTGCAGTCCGACAGGACGATGACGTCATAGTCCAGCGAGAGCGCGTCATAGCAGCTGGTGCGGATGCAGTTCGGCGTCGTAGTCCCGGCGAGGATGACGGTATCCACGCCGAGCCTGCGCAGTATCAGGTCAAGCGGGGTGCCGAGGAAGCCGGAGAAGCGCGGCTTCACGATGCGGTAGTCGCTCTCCCTGACCTCAAACTCCTCTGGATACGCGTCCGACATGCACTCTTCGCACTCCTCGGACAGCGGCTTGCCGCCCGCGAGCCACACATCGCGGCGGCATTTTTCAACGTCGCTGCCGTCGGCTCTGTAGTGGCGCGTCGTATAAAATACGGGGACGTCCTTTTCATGGCAGAGTCTTATGACCTCGGCGCAGGCCGGGACAGTCGCCGCCGCCGCAGGGATGCACAGCGGCGAGGACGGATCTATGAACCCGCGCTGCATGTCTATCATTACTAAAGCATATTTCTTCATATTTTCCTCCTACGCCGACCGGCGCTTTCTATTTTCGTATGACATATCATTACATAATCCGCGGCGTTTTTCAAGCCGTCGGTGAAAATTTATTGTAGCATTCGGCGGCAAAATCAATTATACTGATGAAAAACAAGACGGAGGATCGTAAAATGAAAGCAGTCGTTCTTGACGGATACACGGAAAACCCCGGCGACCTGAGCTGGGACTGGCTCGGGGAGCTTGGCGAGTACACGGTCTATGACCGCTGCCCTAACGATGAAGCGGAGATCATCCGCCGCATAGGTACGGCGGATGTCGTTATCACAAACAAAGTCCCGATAAGCGCCGCGGTCATCGACGCATGCCCCGGCATGAAATACATCGCCGTCACCGCGACGGGCTACAACATCGTAGATTACGAATACGCAAAGCGCCGCGGCATACCGGTCAGCAACGTCCCGGCCTATGGCACCGCCGCCGTCGCGCAGTTTGCAATAGCGATGCTGCTCGAGATATGCCACCATATCGCCCACCACTCCCAGGCCGTGCACGAGGGGCGCTGGGAGCACGCGGAGGACTGGTGCTTCTGGGACTATCCGCTCATCGAGCTTGACGGCAAGACGCTCGGTATAATCGGCTTCGGGCGCATAGGCCAGCAGACCGGGCGCATCGCGAAGGCGCTGGGCATGACGGTGCTCGCTTCCGGCAGCCGCCCGACAGAGACCGGACGCGCGATCGCCGAATACGTGGAGCAGGACGAGCTGTTCGCGCGCGCCGATGTCATCGCGCTGCACTGCCCGCTCTTTCCCGAGACGCAGGGCATAATAAATAAGGACAGCATCGCGAAAATGAAGGACGGCGTCATTATAATCAACAACAGCCGCGGCGGGCTCGTCGTAGAACAGGATCTTGCCGATGCGCTCAACAGCGGCAAGGTCGCCGCCGCAGGCGTGGACGTTGTGTCCACCGAGCCGATAAAGGGCGATAACCCTCTGCTGACGGCGAAAAACTGTATCATCACCCCGCATATAAGCTGGGCGTCCAAGGAGGCGCGGGAGCGTATCATGGCCTGCACGGAGCAGAACGTGCACGCGTATATCGAGGGCAGCCCGGTCAATGTCATAAATGCCGTTGGCTGAGCATGTTTTACTTTTACGAAACATCTTACCGCTTAAAGCTGAAACATCTATCTGCTATATTATAACTGCAAGTGCAGAGCGATCTTTTTCATTTTTGTTCTCTTTATAAACAGCGCCGTCCGGATCGGGCGGCGCTCGTTTTCTGTATATGTAAAGGATTTCATATTGACGGAACATTCATCAGGGGATATACTTTAGCAAACACGCAGCAAAGGATCAAAGCCTATGAACATAAGAAAATTTACCGCCGGGCTTCTCGCGGCGCTGTGCCTGATATCGGCGCTGTGCCCCGCCGCGCTCGCCGCTCCCACGGAGGACGACGGAAGCTGGGATAAAATTATTGCCGACTTTCTCGACAAATACGAGGACCGCAACAAGTCCTGCTCGATGACCCTCGGCTACCGCAACCTTGTCACCGGCGAGGAGCACTTCTACAAGGGCGGCGAGTACATGTATGCCTACGACATGTATAATGTTCCGCTGAACATGTATTTTACCGAGAAGGTATATAACAGCGAAATGGACGAGGGCACGGAGATCAGCGGGGTGAAATATTCCGATATCCTTGAAGAGACCATCGTCAACGCCGGCAGCAGCAGGTCGTCGGATCTGCTCGTCAATGAGATCGGCAGCTATAACGATTATCGCCGCGCGATATGCCGGTACGTGGGCGAGAACCCCGACAAGGTCGACGATAAATACTACGAAAACACTCTCTACGGCAACAACTTCTTTACCGCCGAGCAGATGATATACTGCTTGCAGACGCTCTATGAAAATCAGGAGCACTTTCCCGGGCTTATCGACCTTATGCTTGAGGCCGAACCGGAGCGCTTCTTCAACTACCATGAGCAGGAATACGACGTCGCCCACAAGTTCGGCTACATGGGCGACCCGGCCAACGGCAAGCGGTACCAGAACGACTGCGCCATCGTATACACCGACGAGCCTATCGCGATCGTTATCTTCACGGACAACACTCCCGACAGCGACAACGCCCTCGCGGATTACTGCACGCTGATGGCGGACTATGCGCAGAGCCATCTCGCGGCCACGGCAGACTCTACGGCCACGGCAGCACCTTCCGCGGCGCGCACAACGCCCACGCCTACCCCCGTGCCGACGACCAGCCCGACCTACGCGACAGGCGTAAAGGTGGCAAAGTTTGCGCTGCAATATGTCGGCTATAACTATCTGTACGGCGGCAAGGCTCCTGAAACCGGCTTTGACTGCTCCGGGCTTGTGTACTACACCTATGGCTGCTTCGGCTATCAGCTCGACCGGACCGCTGCGGCACAGGCGCAGAACGGCGAGCATGTGGAGCTTGACGCCCTCGAACCGGGGGATATCCTGTGCTTTTATAACGGCGGCTCATGGATCGGCCATGTCGGTATCTACATCGGCGGCGGCGAATACGTCCACGCGCAGAACGAGGCCACCGGCGTTATTATCTCCGCTTTGAGCGACGTCAAGTGCAAAATAGAAGCGCGCAGGATGCTGATCCCCGGCGCTGAATTATAAACATATAACCGGCATGACTTTTACTGTCGCACCGGTTTTTGTAAATGGCTTCACATAAAGAACACGCTCCACGCGATGAGCAGCTGCGCGGCGTAATAGGTCGCGTGAATGCCGATGTTCGCGCCGAAGCGGCGCTCGCTGCCGAAGCTGTAGGCGCAGAGGATATTGTCGCTGATGATGAAGAGCACTCCGCCGACGGCAAACAGCAGCGTCGACACTCCCGGCGCGTGTATCGCGACGGAGACGGCAAGCGCTCCCATGAAGGCGACGACCGCCATGTATATCATGCCCGGTACCTGCATGTTTCCAGCGTTCGTGTCCTTGCGGTAGTTATAAACGCCCGAGAGCGCGAGCGCGACGAAGCCAATGGCAAGGCCGCCCAGCAGTATGCCGGGCGCGCGGTGCGACAGCGCGATGATATACAGCACATGGCCGACGGCAAAGCTTGCAGCCCCCGCGGCGAAGAACTGCGTCTTCTTATTCACGCATATAAAGCGCAGCGCAAGCAGCTGATCGCCGAGCAGACCGAAGATGAGTCCTGCCGCAACAAGCCACGCCCCCGCTGGGGCGGCACCGCCGGTGCCGAGCATGCTCCTTATGTTCGCGTCGGTGCCCAGCAGCCCGAGCACGACGAAGCACAGCCCTGCCGTACCCTTGTAGGCGAAGGCTCTGCGGTAGTCCTTCCGCTTGCAGAATACAAGATAGATACCCCCGGACACTGCGCACAGCGCTGTCAGCACGATCGCGACGAGCCGGACATTTGACGCGGTAAGCTGCATATTTGTCCCTCCGTTTCTTATGTGTTTATTTCCCGTTAAGATTCTACTCGGATTATATCAAAAAAGAATTTGGCTGTAAACATACAGTAATGGGAACTTTATTCGGAAATCAGCGTCTTTGTAGGTGAGGACAAACTTGTAATAATTGTAAAATGAAAGGAAGTCGACAAAATGAAAAAACGGATAGCCCTGCTGCTTGCATTGCTCATGACCCTGTCCCTCTGCGCCTGCGGCAGCTCCAGCAAAATGGCCAGCTCCACCGAGTCGGCGGCATACGATTCTGCGCCCATGGAACCGCCTCCCAATGCGTCGCGCGCCTCCGGATTTGCCGCGATGGACAGCGTTGCGTCTGCCGGTGAATACGGCGAATATGACTCCGGCACTGAGGGCGGCGATGTGCCCGACGAGAACCCGGAGAAGATCATCTACTCCGCCGACGCGACCGTTGAGACTACCGAGTTTGACAAGACCCTCGAAGAGCTTGCCGCGCTCATCAAAGAATACGGCGGCTGGGTACAGTCGAGCAGCATAAACGGCGCAAACTACTACAGCATCTCCCGCGGCAGCAGCTATAACCGCAGCGCGGACTATACCATCCGCATCCCGAGCGACAAGTTCCAGACTGTCATGGGCAGTCTCTCCACGCTCGGCAACGTCCCTTACAGCTATACCTACACCGAGAACGTCAGCGCACAGTATTATGACGTGCAGTCACGGCTCACCGCGTACAAGACTCAGGAGACCCGTCTGCTCGAAATGATGGAAAAGGCGCAGACCGTGGAGGACACGATAACCATAGAGGAGAAGCTGACGGAGCTTCAGTATAAGATAGACTCTCTCCAGTCGAGCCTCAACAATTGGGACAGACAGGTGAATTACAGCACTATCTCCCTGAACGTCCAGGAGGTCGGCGAGTACACCGAGCAGCAGGCCGTCACAATCAGCTACGGCCAGCGGCTGCTGAACGCGTTCACGGATTCGCTTAAAGGCGCGGGGCGCTTCTTCAAGAACCTGCTGGTGTTCCTCGTCTCCGCTCTGCCGACGCTCGTCATCTTGGCCGTGCTGTTCTTCGCGCTGCGCCCGCTTTTCAGGAAGCTGAGCGCCAAGGCGAAGGCTCGCAAGGAAGCCAAAAAGAACACTGCGGCAAATAAAAACAAAGCGGAATAAGTATAAATAGGTAATAAAGCTAACTGTTCCGCCCGCGGGTCACGATCCGCGGGCGGAACTTTTTATTAACTTTCTATTAAAATTATTTAAGCGTTTGAATTGACATAACACCGATTCGGTGGTAGAATAACACGAATGATATTTAAGGAGACCATGGGGAGGTTTCCGATAAATATTTCTGTTCGATTCGACGGGCGCGTTTTATGCCCCGTCTTGCATAAGTGTGCGGGCGCTGCTCCGTGCATTGTAGATTAACAAAATATCCAGCAGCTAAACCCACCGCAAAATTCTTAAAGAATGGAGGTGTGTTTACTTACTATGCCGGTAATTCTATGGATCTTGATAACCGCTGCGGCTTTGATAGCAGGATTCTTTATAGGCTTCGGCTACCGCAAAAAGGTTGCCGAACGCGAAATATCCAGTGCTGAAGAAGAAGCCAAGCGCATAATTAACGAATCTATAAAAAGTGCGGAGAGCAAGAAGAGAGAAGCTCTCCTTGAGGCAAAGGAAGAAATACACAAAAGCCGCTCGGAGTACGAGCGGGAGGTCAAGGAGCGCCGCGCTGAGCTGACCAAGCAGGAGCGCCGCTACCAGCAGAAGGAAGAAAATCTTGACAGAAAGCTGGACGCCGTCGAGAAGAAGAACGACGTTCTCAGCAGTAAGATCGCCGCTGTGGAAGCACAGCAGCAGGAAGTCGCTCTGGTGAAGAAGAGCCAGCTCGAAATGCTCGAGAAGATCTCCGGCTTCACCATTGAAGAGGCCAAGAATTATCTGATCGCCAGCATCCGCGACGAGGTCACCCACGAGATGGCCGTCAAGGTCAAGGAGGTCGAGGCGCAGTATAAGGACGAGGCCGACGAGCGCGCAAGAGAGATCATTGCCACGGCCATCCAGCGCTGCGCCGCGGATCACGCAAGTGAAATCACCGTCTCCGTCGTACCCCTCCCCAACGACGAGATGAAGGGCCGCATTATCGGTCGCGAGGGCCGCAACATCCGCAGCATCGAAACGCTGACCGGCTGTGACCTTATCATTGACGATACCCCCGAGGCGATCACCGTCTCGAGCTTCGATCCTGTCCGCCGTGAGATCGCGCGGCTGGCGCTCGAAAAGCTCATTCAGGACGGCCGCATCCACCCGGCGCGTATCGAGGAAATGGTCGCCAAGGCTCAGAAGGAAGTCAACGCAACTATCAAGGCTGAGGGCGAGCGCGCCGCGTTCGAGACGAATATCCACGGCCTGCATCCCGAGATTATCAAGCTGCTCGGCCGCATGAAGTACCGCACCAGCTACGGCCAGAATGTGCTCAACCACTCCATCGAGGTCTCCCAC
>CAKTKV010000029.1 GCA_934572355.1 uncultured Oscillospiraceae bacterium | reverse complement strand
CCTCGGCGTCGTGGACCTCGCGGCCGCAGTCGGGGCATCTGCCGTCCTTGAGCTGGCTCTCGGTCCAGAAGCTCTCGCACGGGGTGCAGTACTTGCCCTTGTATGCGCCCTTATATATATCGCCCTTGTCATACATCTTCTTGAAGATGCGCTGTATGGACTTTACGTGATAATCATCGGTGGTGCGGATGAAGCGGTCGTTTGAAATGTTCATCAGCTTCCACAGATCCTTGATGCCGCCCTTGCCGTCGACGATGTTGTCAACGAACTGCTGAGGCGTGACGCCCGCGGCCTTGGCCTTTTCTTCGATCTTCTGGCCGTGCTCGTCGGTGCCGGTGAGGAACATCACATCAAAGCCCGCGAGCCTTTTGTAGCGGGCGATGGCGTCGGTCGCGACGGTGCAGTAGGCATGGCCTATGTGCAGCTTATCGGACGGGTAGTAGATGGGTGTGGTGATATAGAATTTTTTCTTTTCCATGCTCTCTTCTCCTGTATTGTATGTGCGGCCGGTCAGCCTGCACGGTATAACTGTTCAAGCGCGTCGATGTAATCGTCCTCATTGAGCTTTTCCGCCGGCCATGCGATATCCTCGGTGTGCAGATAATACACGCCGCCGGGCTCCGCGGTCTCATATAGGAAGTTGCCGTCCGTGTCGCTCACGGTGCGGTAGCCATAAACGGTGTAGCCGATGAGGGTGTCGGTATAGGTCTCGTCATAGACGGGGGTCGAGGTATGCCGGAGCGTGACCTGTGTGCCGTCAACGTCGGTGCCCCATATCTCGATGGTCAGGGACTTTGCGTCATTGTCGCAGTAGGCGACTATTTTCACCGGGTAGTCCCGGTTGTTGGAGAATTTATAATCGGGCTTGCCCCAGCTGACGGTCGCGTCAAGGCCGTAGTCGAGATAATCCACCTTGAAATAATGGTTAGTGCGCGAGACGGTCTTGAGGTTTGCGAACATCACAGCGCAGTAGAGCGTTGAGGAGACCTGGCAGATACCGCCGCCGATGGCCTCGACGACTTGACCGTCATTATATGCGCCGGCGCTCTTGTAGCCGGCCTCTTCGGTGCGCTCGCCGAGAGCGTCATTGTAGGAAAAGACCTCGCCGGGCAGCAGCACCATGCCGTTGAGAGTATCAGCGGCAAGATTGATGTTGTTGATGCGGTTTGACGTGCTCCATGTATAGAGCGTCGTCTGCGAACCGAGCCTGTCACGGAAGAGCGCCGCGCGCAGTTCCTCGGCGGTATATTCGGGGTAGCTTATTTCAAGCGGGATCTTTACCTCTTCGGCAAGCCCCGCGCTCTCCCAGAGCTTACGCGCGGTTTCGGTATTGAAGCTGCAGCCGACTACCTCGTCGACAACATCGAAGGTGTCGGTATAATACGCATTCACCGGTTCGACGGCAAGCTCCTTATACATCGCCTGAAAGTCCGGCTCCTTGAGGGGCGTCTTGAGCGCGGAAAAGCTCAGCTCCTCCTGCCCCGCGAGCAGCGCTGCCGAGACGGCGTTATAAAGCCCCTCGCGGTCAAGCTCTATCTCGCCTGCGCCCTTCACGAGCGTCAGCGTTTTCTTTTCCTTATCGAGCTTATAGCCCTTGTCAGCGGTGAGGAGCTTAAGCTGCTCGAGAGCGCCGTCAATGCGGTTATTGAGATAATCGGCGTTTACGGTTTTTTCAAGCGCGTCGACATCCACGGGCAGCGCGCAGCAGAGAAAGTACCTGAAAAGATTTCCGAAGAGCCCCTGAGTGCGGCCGTAGCTATAAGCGGCGTCGGCAGCCTGCTCGCGGCTGAGCTTCATGCCCGCCGTGACATAGTCGACCTTGAAGCTGACATTTGCAGGCAGCGTTACGACAAGGGTCTTGTCAACGATATCGTCCCAGCCCTGCTTATCGAGCGCGGCAAGGGTCTGTTCCTTTGTCATGCCGCCGACGTCGATGCCGTTTATGCGAACGTTCGGGTAGTTCGTGTCGCTGCCGGTCACGATATAGCCGCCGATAGCCGCGGCGGATATAATGAGCACGAGGACCGCGGCGATCACTATCGCGGCGATCTTTATATGCTTTGCGCGCGCGGCCTTCTGCTTTTTCTCCTCGGCGCTGAGCGGCGGCTTTTCCTTGGCCTTGCGCCGTGTCTCGGCGGCCTGCTTCTTCTCCTCAATGTGCGCCTGCTTCTTTTCCTCGGCGGCGCGGAGCTTTTCGGCCTTTTCCTCGGCTTCGAGCCGTTCACGCCGCTGCGCGCGCGTCTCGGTGCGGGGAGACTTTTCAGAGCCGTCAGGCGTGAAATTATTGTTCCTGTCTGTCAAATCACTGACCTCACTGGTTTGCTTGTCAAAAAATCCTGCGGTATGTGCTGCTTACTGGTTCATCTTCTGCTCATAAAGCTCGGCGAAAAGCTCCTCCTCGCCCTTGGGCAGGCTGATCTTGTATGCCGCGCGGTCGGCGTCCTGCATCCACGGGGTGCTGTCTATGCGGCCGCTGGCCTGAGTCTCAAGCATGATGCCAATAAGCGTGTTTGAAATGAGGAAGCCCGGCACGGTGAAGTGCCAGCGATCCTCCGTTTGTTCGACCCAGCCCTTTTCCTTGAAGGCCTGGAGCACCTTGAGGATCGGCTTCCAGTCGCACTGGCAGCGCAGACGGTAGTCATGCTCGGATATCCCGCGCGAGGTGCGCATGCCGAGCATGACATATTCGACCGCGCGCTCGAGCGGGTCTATCTGCTCATACTCGTCGACTATGCTGATCTTCTTGTGTACGCCGTAAATATACTGCTTGAGATCCTTGACGAAGCTGTAGCGGACATTGCCGATGCAGCTGTGCGCGCCGGGGCCGAAGCTCATATAATCGTCCATGTTCCAATACTTCAGATTGTGCCTGGACTCATAGCCGGGAGCGGCAAAGTTGGATATTTCATATTGCTTATAGCCGTAACGCTCAAGCATTTCGGCAGCGTAGGAATACATGTCCGCCTGAGCGTCGTCATCCGGGAGAATGGAGGAGCCGTAATACTCCTTGTACATCCGCGTGCCCGGTTCGAGCTTCAGCCCGTAGCATGAGATATGCTCCGGGTGCATTTCGACGATCTTTGAAAGCGTCTCCGCCCAGTCGCTCTTTGTCTGGCTCGGCAGGCCGTACATAAGATCGACGCTTATGTTGTCAAACCCAGCCTTGCGCGCATCGGCAAAGGCCTTCTGTGCCTGAAGAAAATTGTGCCGGCGGCCGATGAGCTTGAGAAGGTTCGGGTCGGAAGCCTGAATGCCTATAGACAGGCGGTTCACGCCCTCAGCGCGCAGGAGCTTCAGAGCGGTAAGGCTGATGCTGTCAGGGTTACACTCGACAGTAACCTCAGAATCGAGCCGGACATTGCCGTTGAGCTTGAGCGTGTCGAATATCTCGACGATCCTGTCCGCCCCATAGTAGCTGGGAGTACCGCCGCCGAAGTATATCGAGTCGACCTCGTAGTTCTTTATCGAATGCGAGGACTCCTCAATATGGTCGAGCAGCGCCTCCTGATAGTCCGGCATGATATAGTCGCAGCCTTGAAGCGAATAGAAATCGCAGTAGCTGCACTTGCTGGCGCAGAACGGTATATGGATGTATATTCCCAGCCGTTTTTTCATAGAAGATATTTCTCCGGATAAAGATTAGAACAGTTCGCTTACCTGAGAAGCGAAAGTCGCGGGGTCCTCGATCTCCGCGCCGGAGACCATTTCGGCAAGGCGCGCGAGGATGAGGGACATGGTCTTGGCCTTCTCCTTATCGCCCGCTTCCCAAGCGGCCTTGAGTGCCTGGAATGCGTGATGCTCACCGTTGAGCTCGAGCACGCGCGTTGCGCGCACCTTGCGCATTTCCTCACTGGGGCCGTGGCGGAAGTATTTCTCCATTTCCAGCGTGACGCCGCCCTCGGTGGTCAGGCAGCAGGGCTGATTGGTGAGCTTTCTTGAGAGCTTGACGCTCGCGACAGCGTCGCCGACGGACTCCTTGACGAAGTCGAGCAGCTCCTTGTTTTCAACATCGCGCTCCTCGGCGGCCTTCTTCTCATCCTCGGTCTCAAAGCCGAGGTCGTCGGTAACGACGTTGCAGAAAAGCTTGCCGTCCTGATCGTGCAGGCATTCGAGCACCATTTCATCGAGCGGACTCGTGAGGTAGATAAGCTCATAGCCGCGCGCCTTGACCTCCTCGCACTGGGGCAGACTCATGGCGTGCTTGAGCGAGTCGGAGCTTGCGTAGTATATAGCCTTCTGGCTCTCAGGCATTTTCTCGACATACTCCTTGAGCGTCACCTGATGCTCCTCGGAGGTGTAGAATATCAGCAGGTCGCGCAGCAGATCCTTATAGCGGCCGTACTCATCGCACACGCCGCACTTGAGGTGTACGCCGAAGTTGCGGAAGAACTCCTCGTACTTGGGCCTGTCGTCGCGCATGAGCTTTTCAAGCTCGCCCTTGATGCGCTTTTCAAGGTTCTGGCCGATGACGCGCAGCTGCCTGTCATGCTGCAGAAGCTCGCGCGAAATGTTCAGCGAGAGATCGGGGGAGTCGACAACGCCCTTGACGAACTCAAAATAATCATGGACGAGCTTGTCGCACTTCTCCATTATCATGACGCCGTTGGAGTAGAGAGTTATCCCACCCTTATTGTCGCCGGTAAATGCGTTTTCATTCTCTTCACCGGGGACAAACAGCATCGCCTTGTAGCTCACCGCACCCTCGGCGTTAATGCGCACGAGCGCGCAGGGATCCTTACGGTCGCGGTTTTTCTCCTTGTACCATGCGATGCAGTCATCATCCGTGACCTCGCTCTTGCTGCGCTGCCATATAGGAATCATGCTGTTGACGGTCTCGTTCTCGGTGACCATGCGGTAATCGTACTTGGGATTGCCGTTGTCGTCCTTTTCGCCGGTCTCGAAGCTCTCGCGGTGCTCAACGTCCATCTTGATAGGCCAGCGGACATAGTCGGAATACTTCTTTATAAGCGCCTTGAGCTTCCATACCTCGAGGAAGGTGCCGTATATCTCCTCCTCGGTATCGGGCTTTATGTGCATGATAACGTCGGTGCCGACGCTCTCCTTCTCGCAGGGGGTGACGGTGTAGCCGTCAGCGCCGCGGCTCTCCCACTTGACGCCCATGTCCTCGCCGTACTTGCGGGTGATGACGGTGACCTCGTCCGCGACCATGAAGGCCGAATAAAAGCCGACGCCGAACTGGCCGATAATGGAGAGATCCTCGCCCTCGGCCTGATCCTTGTCCATCTCGCCCTTGAACTTGAGAGAACCGCTCTTCGCGATGACGCCGAGGTTGTTCTCGCACTCCTCCGCGGTCATGCCGATGCCGTTATCGCGCACGGTCAGGGTGCGCGCTTCCTTATCGGGGATGATGTCGATCTTATAATCCGCGCGGCTCATGCCGACGTTCGTGTCCGTCAGGGACAGGTAGCACAGCTTGTCTATCGCGTCAGACGCGTTGGATATGATCTCGCGCAGGAAGATCTCACGGTTGGTGTATATGGAATTGATCATCAGATCGAGCAGACGCTTGGATTCTGCCTTGAATTGTTTCTTACTCATGTGTCTATGCCTCCAAAGTTATGAAGTAATTATTTCAGTAAATATATAGTATAGCACAAAAGTCAGGAATTTCAATATTTTGGGTCGGGAGAAGCGAGTAATTTACACTTATATAAAATTTGGACGGGGCAGCGGCTGCGCCCCGTCCGAGCATTAGGATCATTTCTTCTCATGCTTGCCCTTATATGCGCCCGGCATTGAGGGCAGATTGAGCTTGAAGCGCTGGGACGATGCGCTCTCCGCTTTCGCATGGCTCCCGGCTCTGGGAGCGGCGGCAGAACCGCGGCGCGGCGAGCTCTCGGGCTCGGCGTATTCGTCCGCGTCGTCGTACCGTGTCTCAAACGCGGGACCGCGGCGGTTGCGTATCGTCTCAGGCGTGAGCGGAGCCTTCTTCGCAGGTGCGGGTTTCTTTTCGGGAGCCGCGCCGATGAAGGGAATGTCGAAGGGCAGGACTTCGCGGATATCAAAATCCAGAACCAGCTCCGCGATGGGCATGGAATCGCGCCTGTCCTCAAGGAAGCGGAAGATGAAGCGGGTGATGACCCACGCGATGAAGCCCGAGGCCACGCCGATGATCGCCGCGACGAGCACATCAGACGGGTAGTGCGCCATGAGATAGTTCCTGGATATGGCCATGAGCAGCACGATGACGACCGAGGGGACGACGAGCTTTTTGCCCTTCATCAGGCTCAGCGCCGTCATGCCCGCGGCGCATGCGGTGACATGCCCCGAGGGGAAGGAGAACCCATCCTCGAACGGGGAGCCGACAAACATCCACCACTCGCGGAACTGCTCGACTGTCTCAAACGGACGCGGGCGGGCGATGGTATCTTTAAGGATAATATTCGTGATGAGCGCGCCGCAGCATACCGCGCCGAACACGCACACGCCGGTGTCACGCTCGCTTGAAAAGCACATGAATATCAGCGCCAGCAGGAAGAAGATTATACCCTTTTCGCCAAGGAAGGTGATGACCTTCATAAGCGGGGTGAGTACGGCGCCGAGGGCGGTCGCCAGAGAATGCATAAGGGAGAGAATGGCGTTATCATAGCCGGAGAAAAATTCATTCAGCCACAGAGCGGCGGAGGTCATTGCCATGCGCGTGATCCTTCTTTCTATAGTGGTCGCGCTTATTATACCCTATAAACCACAAATATGGCAAGAAATTTAATTGCAGCAATGGAAACGTTAAAAAAGCGTTTACTTGACAGCACGACAGTCAGAGCATTATTATATAACTATAAAGCCTATATCCACAGAAAGGAGAAAAGAACATGAAATCGAAGGTTTATTTTTCCAAGACTATCAGTCCCGAAAAGATAATAGAACTCATCGAGTTGTCCGGAAAGAAGCTCCCCGGCAGCATCGCCGTCAAGGTACACTCCGGCGAGGTCGGCAACCAGAACTTCCTCCGTCCCGAATTCTGGAAACCTGTTGTTGACCATGTCGGCGGCACGATCGTAGAGTGCAACACCGCCTACGAGGGCGGCCGCAACACCACCGAGCACCACTGGAAGACCATGGAGCTGCACGGCTGGAGCCATTATTTCGACGTTGATATAATGGATGCGGAAGGCCCCGACAAGGTGCTCGATATCCCCGACGGCAGGAAAATCAAGAAAAACTATGTCGGCAAGAACATCGACAAGTATGATTCAATGCTCGTCCTCTCCCACTTCAAGGGTCATCCCATGGGCGGCTACGGCGGGGCGCTCAAGCAGCTGTCGATAGGCGTCGCCTCCTCCTACGGCAAGAAGTACATCCACGGCGTGGGCGATACTGAAAACTTCTGGCATGCCGACCATGACTCTTTCCTTGAGTCGATGGCGGACGCTGCGTCCTCCGTCGTGAAGCACTTCGGCGGCAACGCCCTGTATGTGAACGTCATGAAGAACATGTCCGTCGACTGCGACTGCTGCGCTGTGGCTGAGGATCCCTGCCTGAAGGACATGGGCGTGCTCGTCTCGACCGACCCCGTCGCGATTGATCAGGCCTGCCTTGACCTCGTCTATGCTTCCGACGACCCCGGCAAGGCGCACTTCATAGAGCGCGTTGAATCCAGAAACGGCGTACACACCATCGAAGCCGCGGCGGAGCTGGGCATCGGCAGCCGCGAATATGAGCTTGTCACCGTCGAATAAAAGTTGACGGGAAAGCGAAAAAATAGTAATATATATTGATAGGCTTATTAAGCCTGTTAAAGTGAAACGATGCGGGAGGGGAGCGCTGTGGCTCAGATAAATTCATCGGGGCAGAGAGTTCCCCACGCCTGCGTGATATGCGCGCCGACGATAGAGCTTGCGCTCAGCGAGGCGGAGAAGCTTGCCGCCGCGGCTGTGTGCAGCGGTGTTGGGGCGCGCCCCTGCGGCAAATGCAGGGACTGCCGCAAGGCTGCCGAGCATGTCCACCCGGACATCATCACGGTCAGCCGCCTCCTTGACGACAAGGGACGCCCGAAGCGCGAGATCGGCGTCGACCAGATACGCGATGTGATAGCCGATGCGCAGGTGCTGCCGAACGAGGCTGCGCGCAAGGTGTATATCATCGACCGCGCGGAGACGATGAATGCCGCCGCGCAGAACGCCGCACTGAAACTCTTGGAGGAGCCGCCCGCGGGGGCGGTGTTCCTGCTGTGCACGACGAATGCCATGCAGCTTCTGCCGACTGTGCGCTCCCGCTGCGCGGAGGTCATCTGCCAAGGGCAGGAGCAGGAGACGGACAGCGAGCTGCGTTCGCTCGCGGCGGATTATCTCAAGGCTGTCGCCGAGGGAAACCGCGCAAAGCTGCTGCGCTGGTGCGCTGCAAACGAGGGTATGGACGGCCGCGCCGCTGTAGATTTTATCGACTGCGTGCGCTCTCTCGTTGCGGATATGCTCTGCTCCCGGCAGAAGGCGCGCGGCATGGAGCGCGCGGAGCTGATGGAGCTTCACAAATTATTGGATGAATGCGCCGCGAGACTTAAGGTCAACGCCGGTGTTAAGCATATATTTGGCCTGCTGGCTGTAGATTCGATCCCGGCAGGACGGAAACAGAGGAAAAACAATTGATAGATGTCGTAAGCGTAAAATTTAAAAACCGGGGCAAGTGCTATTTCTTTTCCCCGAACGGACACACGGTGAACAGCGGTGATAAGGTCGTCGTCGAGACCTCAAAGGGGCTTGAGCTTGCCGACTGCTGCCGCGGAGTACACGCCGTGCCGGACAACGCCGTTGTGCAGCCGCTGCGCCCGGTGGTGCGCGTCGCCACGGCGGACGACCTGCGCGTTGCCAAGCTCAATGAACAGCGCGAAAAGGAAGCCTTTGAGATATGCCAGAAGAAGATTGCCGAGCACGGGCTCGATATGAAGCTCGTTGACGTCGAGTGCAACTTCGAGGGCACGAAGACCATGTTCTTCTTCACCTCCGACGGGCGCGTTGACTTCCGCGAGCTCGTAAAGGATCTCGCAAGCGTGTTCCGCAACCGCATTGAGCTGCGTCAGATCGGCGTCAGGGACGAGGCAAAGATGATAGGCGGCATAGGCATGTGCGGCCGGCCTTACTGCTGCAGCCAGTTCCTTGACGACTTTCAGCCCGTGTCCACAAAGATGGCAAAGGTGCAGTCACTCTCACTTAACCCCACCAAGATATCCGGCAGCTGCGGCAGGCTCATGTGCTGCCTGCGCTATGAGCAGGAGGCGTATGAGGATCTTATAAAGAAGGTACCGAAGCAGGGCGCGTTCGTCGAGACGAAGGACGGCTATGGCACTGCCGTGCAGGTAAATCTCCTGCGCCAGACGGTCAAGGTCAAGCTCGATGACGATGGGGACGATTCCCTGCGTCTCTATAAGCCGAACGAGCTGTGCGCCGTGCCCGGCGGCCGCCCGAAGGACGGGGAGAAGCCGGTGTCGGTGCTCAACTATGTTCCCGAACCGGAGGAAGAGACCGAGGAAGAGGATCCTTGGGCGATGCCTGTGCTGCTCGTTTCCGAGGAGACGGGGCGCGAGGAGACTACTGAAGCGCGCGAGGAGCGCCGCGGCGGCGGGAACCGCAGAGGACGCGGCCGCCAGAGAAAGCCGCGTCAGCCGAGGGAGGAAACTCCGGGCAAGGCGGAGGTAAAGGTCGAGGTCAAGGCAGAGCCGAAGAGCGAGGCCGGACGCGAGGGGAAGAACCGCCGTCCGCGCCGCGGCGGAAACGGAAAGCCCAATACCGTGCGCGTCGAGGCAAAGCCCGCGGCGGCACAGCAGGGCGCGCAGCCGAAGAACAAACCCACCGCACCTGCCGCGAAGGACGGCGCGGCGCAGCCCAAGCCCAACAATCAGAAGAACCGCCGCGGCTACCGCGGTTATCACGGCAAGCCCAGGCCGAAAACCGGCACTCCGGGCGACAAGCCGCAGAGCTGAATAACAGAAAAATAATGGCGCGCTGCGTTACGCAGCGCGCCTAGCTTGTCAAAAAAGTCCTTACAGGACTTTTTTGACCGCGCTTTCCGCCGAGCATTTTGAAAGCATTCAAAATGCTGTTACCGAAAGCCTCGATATATCAAGGCTTTCGACGGCGGTTTATCCGATTTGAGGCGGGCCTTGCCCCCTCAAGCTCCCCCGCTGCTCAGTTCTCTGGCTTCAAAGCGAAATTTTTTGACAGTCTGGGCGCGCCGCATAATTGCAGCGCGCCTATTTTGATATATCTTTGATATATCCTGTTGAATTTATTTACCCAAACACCAGCTGCGTGAGCAGCATATATACGGCAGTGCCGAGGATGATGGTGAGGATCATGTTCTTCTTCCAGAGATGTACTCCCGCGGTCACGGCGATCGCGATAAGCTCCGGCAGCCCGTGCGCGCCGGACGCGAGGTTTACATCCTTGAGGCTGTACACGACCAGCAGCCCGATAACGGCGGGCGGGATGAGCGGGGTCAACTCATCGATGAGCTTCGGGTGCCCCTTACGGAACAGCAGCGGCGGGAGCGCGCGGGTAATGAGCGTGCCGAGCGCGAGCGCAAGTATCGTTATAAGCGTCTGGACAGGCGTCATAGTCATTCGAGCTTCCTCCTTACTGCGATAAGCACCGCGATTATCATCAGCATTGCCGGTATGACGACATTCCCCGCACCGAATATGACGAGCGAGAGCAGCGTGCACACAAGGCCGATAACTCCGCTCACGCGAGAGACCTTGTCGTGCAGCAGGTCGAGAAACAGCGCAACGTACATCGCCGTCAGCGCGAAGTCGAGTCCCACGGTACTGAAGGTGATGAGCGTACCGATAAGCCCGCCGGCGAGCGTGCCGAGCACCCAATAGGAATAGTTGAGCGCAAACATCGCAAAATAGAAGCGCCCGGTATCGAGCCCGTCGGGAGTCTCCAGCGTCGAGGCGAGAGCGAAGCTTTCGTCCGACAGCGCAAAATACAGGAACGGCTTGAACGGCCCCGCGGCGGCAAAGCGGTTGAGCACGCCTATGCTGCAAAAAATATAGCGCGCGTTTATCGTGATGCTGAATATGAGCGCTGCGAGCGGGTCGAACATGCCCGCGAAAAGAATGACGGCGGCATACTGCATACTGCCGCTGAAGCAGAGCGCGCTCGTCATCGTCGACCACAGCGGACCGTAGCCCTTGCTCTGCATCAGCACGCCGTAAGCCGCGGACAGAACCAGATATCCTGTCATCACCGGGACAGTGTAGGGAAAGGCCGCCTTGAAGGTGCGTCCCCATCCTGCTTTCGTGTTCAAAGGCTCCACCTCACAATTCCGATTGATTTAATAGGTATGACGGGGAGTAATATACAACCGCCCGGCGGCTTTGTCAACCGGTTTACAGCGGCTGGTAAGCTTCTTTGAGAAAGAAGTTAAAATACAGCAAGGGGATTTTAACTAAAAAATTTAAAATTTATTGTTTAGATTGCCGATTGAAGTGTTATGAACTTTCTGATAAAATACAGACACTAAATCGCATGGTGAAGAAAGATGACATTAAAAAAGAATCTTGATATATTGTTGTTTGAAAAGCTCAATGAGGAGATCATAAAGGGGAAATGGGCGTCCGGGCAGCAGCTCAGCGCCGATGAATTTGCCGAGCGCTACGGCGTCAGCCGAACTCCCGCGGTGCAGGCGCTCAAGCGTATGAACGCACTGGGGATGGTCTCCGTCATGACGACCGGGCACTTCTATGTGCCGAGCTTTACCGAGCAGCAGGTATATGATTTGCTGGAGATGCGCGCGCTGCTCGAGCGTCAGGCAATCATTGACATAGAGCAGAGAAACGTCCGCGTTGACACGACAACGCTGAGAAAGCTTGCGGAGGAATGCAGCGCCTATAACGAGGCGGCTGACCTGACCAGAACGAGGCAGGCTGATCTCAGGCTGCACAGCTTTCTTATCTCACAGTCTCACAACGGCTGCCTGTCGGAAATGTACGCAAAGATCCAGGGGCAGTTCATGGTGGCCAATTATGTCCTGACTACGCACACAAAGGATCAGCAGCGTGTTGCGGCAGAGGAGCATGAACTTATAATAAACGCGCTTGAGGAGAAGGACTTTGAACGCGCCAAGGCAATATGCGATGAGCACATATACGAGGCAAGAGAAAAGATCCTGATAAAAATGAAAGCGTCGAACGAAAGCATATAAAAATCAAAAAATAGTGGCTCCTATGGAGTCACTAATAAAGAAACAAAAATAAATTTAAAATTTATTTTTGAATAAAATTACTGAATCATCGGTTTTAAAAGAAAGGAAGCTGAAAATGGAAGTAAAATCTACAGCGAAAAAGCCATACGGAATTTGCCCGGCATCTATGACGATATGGAATGCGGATCAGTCTTACGACAGAAAAGGCATGGAAAAGTATTTGACATGGATGCTCGACAACGGCGCACAGTCAATCTCCATATGCGGAAGCACGGGAGAGAACGTTGCGATGAACATGGAGGAACAGCGCGAGATCATCGGGCATGTTGCCTCGTTCCTGAACGGGCAGGTCCCGCTTATATGCGGTACGGGGCGCTATGACACCCTCAATACCATCCGCATGAGCCAATATGCGCAGGAGTGCGGCGCGGACGGGGTCATGGTCATTCTTCCGTATTATCTTAACCCGCATAAGAAGGCCGTCATGCAGCATTTCAGAGATCTCCGCGCGGCGATAGATATACGCA
>CAKTKV010000028.1 GCA_934572355.1 uncultured Oscillospiraceae bacterium | reverse complement strand
TGCCCGCTGGAGCGGATGTGCAGCAGGCGGTTAAACACGATGAGCATGATGACCGACATGAAATAGGTCATGCACACAAAGCGGAACTCACTGCTGTTGGGGAGAAGAAGGCTCCATGCGAGCAAAACTCCGTAGGACAGCAGCGAAATGTACATCGCGATGACGCGCTGCTTCTCACGCCCTGTGTGCAGCGCGGCGGATATGGGATAGGCCAGCACCGGGCCGGCGCTCAGGCCGAGCAGGCAGGCGATGAGCTGATCCCGCCGGACTATTGCACCGGCCGGGTTAAAGTAAAGTATGAGCGCAAAGGCTGCCGCGGCGAAGGGCGGCGCGGAGATAACACGTATTGCCTTTGCGAGCTTCTGACGAAATTGCATGTCCTCACCTCGGGGAAGATTATAATCCGTAGGGCAGGTAGAGGCAAGCTATGCCGCGCTCTCTCCGACTATACTTATAGCACTATACTCACTATAGAACAGTAGAGTCGACTCTACACAGACAAACTCCGCACCGGTGTCTAATATTTTTTGAAAAATTTCAAAACGCCTATTGACAAAACTGTATTAACGTGTTATTGTACTAATCGCTTAATACAGCGACACAAGGAGGCAAGACATGGAATGGCATTTTGACGACAATATGCCGATATACACACAGCTTGTGTATCAGATAAAGTTCGCGATCGTTTCCGGGGAGCTGTCCCCGGGCGAGAGGATGGCGGGTGTGAGGGATCTGGCCGCGGACGCCGGGGTCAATCCGAACACGATGCAGCGCGCCTTGCAGCAGCTTGAGCGCGAGGGGCTCGTGTTTACCCAGCGCAGCAGCGGCCGCTTCATCACAGAGGACACCGCCGCCATAGGCGAGGCCAAACGCACGCTTGCGCGGCAGCATATCGAACAGTTCATGGCGTCAATGAAAAAGCTGGGATATACCAGGGAAGAGATCATAGCGCTGCTTGAAGGCGGCGAAGAGGAGGACAAAAATGGAAGCATGCTTTGAATGCAGAGGACTGAGCAAGCGCTTCGGCAATGTTCAGGCGCTTGACGAGGTCAACATTTCTATCATGCCGGGGCGCGTTGTGGGTCTGCTCGGCCCGAACGGCAGCGGCAAAACAACGCTTATTAAGCTGGCAAACGGCCTGCTGACGCCGGACTCGGGCGAGATCGACGTCTGCGGGCATAAGCCCGGCAAGGAGAGCAAGGCGCTCGTGAGCTATCTGCCCGACCGCCCCTGCCTGCCGGAGTGGATGAATACCAGGCAGCTCATGGATCTCTATGCCGACTTCTACGCGGACTTTGACCGTGAGCGCGCCGGGAAAATGCTCGAGCATCTGAACATACCCGAGAAGCGGACGATAAAGCAGATGTCCAAGGGCACGCGAGAGAAGGTGCAGCTCATCATGGTCATGAGCCGCCGTGCAAGACTCTATCTGCTCGATGAGCCGATAGGCGGCGTCGACCCCGCGACGAGGGACTATATCCTCGACACCATCATCAGAAACTATGACGAGAACGCAAGCGTCATCATTTCCACCCATCTCATAAGCGACGTTGAAAACGCGCTTGACGAGGTCATCTTCCTCAAGGACGGCAAGGTGAACATGCAGTCGAGCGTTGACGATATAAGAGAGCAGTACGGCAAGAGCGTCGACGCTCTGTTCAGGGAGGTATTCAAATGCTGAGTAAGCTTATAAAACATGAGCTGCGCGCGAGCAGGCGCATTATGCTGCCGTTTCTCGGCGCGGTGCTGGCACTGTCGGTGCTGGCAGGTATCTCGACCACGGCGATGGAACATCAGGTCGATTACAGTTGGCTGAACGTTGTATACGGGCTCATCATTTTTGCGTTCGTCATGGGCGTGATGGCGGTGTGTGTCGTTGCCGTTGTCATGATGATCCAACGCTTTTACAAGAACCTCCTCGGTGATGAGGGCTATGTGTCCTTTACCCTGCCCGCGACAGTCGATGAGCACATCTTCGCAAAGCTCATTTCATCATTTATCTGGTTCTTTGCCACCGCTGTCGTGGTCGTGCTCTCGACCTTCATCATGACCGCCACGAGCCTGAGCGCCGCCTTCACCGAAGAGGGCGTCGTCAGCATTAACGGTATGCTCAACGAGGTGCACTTCTGGGAGATGTTCACCGGCTGGGACATCGCGGGCTACGTGCTTGAGGGCATCGTACTGCTGTTTGTGTATTCCTGCTCCGTGTGCCTGCACTTCTACGCCGCCATGGCCATCGGCCACAGCTTCAATGACCATAAAGGGCTGCTGTCGGTAGTGTCCTTCTTTGTGCTCAGCGCCGCGATGACCATGCTTGCAGTCGTCAGCGCAAGCATCACCGGCAACTCCGGGCTGTTTGACATGTTCGATAATATCGACACTCTCGACATAAGCGCAGCCACGCACGTGGTGATGCTTATCTTCATCGCGATTGAAATGGTGAAGGCCGCGCTGTACTACATCCCGACCACGCTTTGCCTGAAAAAGCGGCTAAATCTCGCGTGAGGCAGGAGACGGTAATTTGAAATTTATCCGGGCGCGTAAACCGCGCCCGGATATTTGACTTTTCGCAGGTGACACACCGTGTCCCATGCGGACATTGCTCGCCTTGTGTCCTGTTGCCGCGGGGACAGCCGTGCTATTATCGAGCCGTAAACGAGGGAGGCAGAAATATGAATCAGATCAAAATAGGAAATTTCATTAAAACCCTGCGCCGGGAAAAAGTAAAATAAGCAAGCTGATGCGGCGGGAGAACATCCCGCCGCTCAGACTGTCAAAAAATTTCGCTTTGAAGCCAGAGAACTGAGCAGCGGGGGAGCTTGAGGGGGCAAGGCCCGCCTCAAATCGGATAAACCGCCGTCGAAAGCCTTGATATATCGAGGCTTTCGGTAACAGCATTTTGAATGCTTTCAAAATGCTCGGCGGAAAGCGCGGTCAAAAAAGTCCTGTAAGGACTTTTTTGACAAGCTGATGCGGCGGGAGAACATCCCGCCGCTGTTTTTACATTGCCATTGTTGAAAACTTTTTCGGCGCATGGTACAATATCACATCAAAAATCTTTGAAGGAACGCGGCATGAGCGAAGAGAAGAAAAACAGCTTCTTTGAGGAAGTGTATAAGGTCGTCGCGCGTATCCCGGCGGGCAAAGTCATGTCCTATGGGCAGATCGCCCGAGTGCTCGGCGCGCCGAGAGCGGCGCGGCAGGTCGGCTGGGCGATGCGCTGCTGCCCGGATGATATACCGTGGCAGCGCGTCGTGAAGGACAGCGGCGAAATCGCCGGCGGTGGACACGCGGACTTCCGACGTATTCTGCTTGAGGAGGAGCGGGTGAGCTTCCTGCCTGACGGCAGAGTCGACATGGAGAAATGCCGGTATGTCCCTACTATAGAATTATTGCTCATGGAGGACGAGGAATGAACATCACAGTGTATCTCGGCGCGAACGAAGGAAACGACCCCACGCTCAAAAGTGCGGTGCGTGAGCTCGGTACATGGATAGGCGAGAGCGGCAACGCCCTTGTATACGGCGGCTCCAAGGCCGGGCTCATGGGCGAGCTTGCCGAGAGCGTACTCATGGCGGGCGGCGAGGTGACAGGCGTCGAGCCGCAGTTTTTCATCGACGCGGGCTTTGAGTATGACGCGATAACCCGCCTTATTGTGACAAAGGACATGCCGGAGCGCAAGACGAAAATGATAGAGCTGGGCGATGCGTTCATCGCCTTCCCCGGCGGGACGGGTACGCTCGAGGAAATTTCCGAGGTGATGTCCTGCTCCGCACTGGAAATGCTCAAGGCGCCGTGCATACTATATAACTTGAACGGATACTATGACGGGCTCAAGGCACTGCTGGGGCACATGATAGATATGGGGCTTTCGACCACCGAGAAGCAGCGTGGGATATATTTTGCCTCCGACCTCGCAGAGATCAGGGCGATACTGGAAAAGGCATGACAGAGACGGAAACCAGCCCTGTGCTGTACAGCGCGGAGCGCCCGGAGTGGCTCGATGAGTTCTGCGCCCTGCCAGAGATGCAGCGGCTAAAGCACGTCGGCATGAACTGCGGCTGTGAATATACCTCCTTCCCTCGCTTTCGAGGTCTGCCGAAATATTCGCGGTACCGGCACAGCGTGGGCGCGGCGCTCATCATCTGGCACTTCACCGGAAGCATGGCGCAGACGCTCGCGGGGCTGTTCCACGATATCGCGACGCCGGTGTTCGCCCACACGGTGGACTTTCTGTACGGCGACTATATGGCGCAGGAGCACACCGAGGGGCGCACCGGAGAACTGATACGCGGCTCCGAGGGCATAACGCGCCTGCTCGATAAATATAATATAGACCCGGACGCTGTGACGGATTATCACATCTACCCCGTCGCGGATAACGACAGCCCGCGCCTTTCGGCGGACAGACTCGAATACACGCTCGGGAACCTTGCGGCATATACCGGGAGGACTGCAGCGGAGCTTCAGGCGTATTATGACGATCTATGCGTCGCGGTAAACGAGCACGGTGAGACGGAGCTTTCATTTACCGGCGCGGATATGGCATACCGCTTTGCGCATGATGCGCTCGAAATGTCGCGCATATACGTTTCCGACGAGGACAGATACGCGATGCAGATGCTCTCGGAGCTTTTGGGGCAGGCAATAAAAAAGGGCGTGCTGAGCGCGGAGGAGCTTTATCTGACTGAGGAGACCGTCATAGAAAAGCTCATGTCCGACGCGGAGACTGCCGGACTGTGGCGCAGCTACTGTGTGCTGCATGAAATAGTCACCGCCAGGGAAGCTTTCCCCGGCGTCGCGTGGCGCGTGATCGGCGCGAAGAAACGGCGCATCGATCCGTTCGTGCGGGATCATGGGCGGCTGTCGGAAATAAATACGCAATTCGCCGGGGAGATAAAGGCCTTTATGGACGCGCCGCTCGACAGGGCAATATGCGCACGGTAGAGATCAGGATCATTTCGGAGGAGATCGTTTGGAGAACAACATTCTCAAGAAAATTTCAAAATTCATCGTCGACCAGCGCATGCTGGTGATGATCGTCTTTGCCGCGGCCTGCGTGTACTGCGCAATGTCGATAAGCAAGGTGAAGGTCAATGAGGACATCACGGCCTTTCTCCCGGCAAATACCGACACGCGCCGGGGCCTTACGATAATGGAAGAGGAGTTCACGACCTTTGCCAGCGCGAACGTCATGCTCGCGAACACGACCTATGACCGTGCAAAGTCCGTGGCCGACGAGATAGCGGAGCTGCCGCACGTGACCGGTGTCACCTTCGATGATTCTACGGCACACTTCGTAAGCTCTGCGGCGCTGCTGACGGTGTCCTTCGACGGGGACGAGAACGACCAGGACGTCATCGACACGATGAACACCATCCGCGATATGACGGCAGGACCCGATACATACATATCCTCCGAGATAGGGCAGGATCTGCTCGCGCAGATAGCGAGCGAAATGGTCGGCGTGCTGGCGCTGGCGGTGCTGGTCATCGTCGGGGTGCTGCTGTTTACCTCGCGCAGCTATTTTGAGGTGGTCATCTTCCTCGTTGTGTTTACCGTGGCGGCGCTTCTCAACATGGGCACAAACTTCTGGCTCGGCGAGATATCGTCCATCACGAATTCCATCGCCGTCATAATGCAGCTGGCGCTCGCAATAGACTACGCTATCATCTTCTCCCACCGCTATCAGGACGAGACCGAGCGCTTCCCGACCGAGTATGACGCGCTCATCGAGGCGCTGTCCAAATCCATCGTCGAGATATCCTCCTCCAGCCTTACGACCATCGCGGGGCTTGTCGCGCTGATGCTGATGCAGTTCCGCCTCGGCTACGACCTCGGCCTTGTGCTGTCAAAGAGCATCGTGTGCAGCCTCATCACGGTGTTTCTGCTGATGCCGGGGCTTATCGCATACTGCCGCAAGCCGCTGCGCGTGACGGCGCACCGCTCGCATATACCGCAGCTCTACGGCTGGGGCAGGTTCCTGATGAAAACGAAGCTCGGCTTCGTTGTGATCTTCCTTGTCATCCTCCCGATGGCCGTGTACTGCTCGTCGAGAACGGAGTACGCCTTCTCGGACAGCAGCATTGATGAGCTTGTCCATTCCGAGAGCCGCGACGCCTCGCGCAAGATAACGAACACCTTCACGAACGATACGACTATAGCCGTGCTCGTCCCCGCCGGGGACTATACCTCCGAAAAGGCGATACTCAGCGCGGCGGAGGAGCTGCCGCACGTCAAGAGCGCGACCGGCCTTGCCAATATCGAGATAGAGGACGGGCGTGTACTCACGGATTCCTACACGCCGCGCATGTTCTCGATGCTGCTGAACATCGACTATGAGCAGGCGCAGCTGCTATATGCGGCCTACGGCGTGGAGCATGAGCAGTATCAGGCCGTGTTCGGCAATGCCGAGGCCTATTCCGTGCCGCTTATAGACATGTTCCTTTACCTGTTTGAAAAGATAGACCAGGGCATCGTCACGCTTGACGATGCTTCTCAGGAGACGCTTGACTCCCTGCGCGGCGAGCTTGAGCGCGGCGAGGCGCAGCTGCGCGGCGTGAACTGGGACCGCATGGTCATAACTGCGGACGTCCCCGTCGAGGGCGAGGACAGCATCACGCTTGTAGATTCTTTGCGCGGCATTGCTGATGGGTACTACGGCGATGGCCAGTGCCTCGTCATCGGCAACGTCACGAGTGCGCGCGAGCTGCGCGAGACCTTCAGCGGGGACTCGATGCTTATAAACGTCCTGACGATCACCTTCGTGCTGCTTATTCTTATATTCACCTTTAAATCCATCGGCGGCGCGGTGATACTGGTATTTGTCATTCAGGGCAGTATATGGATAAACTTCACCTTCCCATACCTCACGCAGACGAGGGCGTCATTTGTGACGAACATGATCGTCTCGGCGATCCAGATGGGCGCGACGATCGACTACGCCATAGTTATTATGAGCCATTACCTCGACCTGCGCAAGCTCAATGAGCCGCGCGAGGCGATGGTCAAGGCCGTGAACGAAGCCTTCCCCACGGTCATGACCTCCGGCACGATAATGACCGTAGCGGGCTTTCTCATCGCTTACCGCGTGAGCGATGTTTACATAGGCCACATCGGCCTTGCGGTCGGGCGCGGCGCGCTCATCTCGGTCATCCTTGTCATGACCGTGCTGCCGCAGATCATAGTGCTGCTGGATAAGGTGATAGAGAAGACGACTTTCGGGAAAAAGACAGGGGGCTGACGGTATGAAAAGAACTTTTTCTGTGCTTTTGTGCGTGCTGCTGCTCCTGCCGTGCTTTACGATAGGCGCGCTCGCGGCGGAGGATGATACGGAGAAAATCAGGGTATCCACCGCCGGGGAGCTTATGGAGCTTGCCGCAAACTGCGTCTCGGACACATGGTCGCAGGACAAGACCATTCTTCTCGAAAACGACATTAACCTCACGGGGCTGGACTTTACGCCGATCCCTCTGTTCTCCGGAACCTTTGACGGGCAGGGGCACAACATCATCGGCGTGAGCTTCGACGCCGCGGGCTCGACTCAGGGGCTGTTCCGCATGATCCTTGCAAGCGGCGAGGTCAGAAATGTCCGCGTCTCCGGTGTGCTGAAGGCTTCCGGGACGGGGGAGAGCATCGGCGGCATCGCCGGTGTCAATTACGGCAGGATGACAAACTGCCGCTTTGACGGGGATATTCAGGCGGTGAGCGCCGTCGGCGGCATCGCCGGGCTCAACGCCGAGGGCGCGGAGATATCCGGCTGCATAGTCACCGGGACGCTCTATGGCCGCCACCGCGTCGGCGGCATCGCGGGCGAGAACCGCGGCACGCTCCGGGACTGCCGCGGCATGATGGATGTCAACACCGAGTATATCCCCGACGATGAGGATCGCAGCTTTGATATTTCCACGCTCAGAGCCAGCCGCGAGGAGGACATCATCGACATTACCGACATCGGCGGCATCGCCGGGCTGAGCAGCGCGCTTATAGAAAACTGCGCAAACAGCGGCGCGGTGGGTTATCCGCACGTCGGCTACAATGTCGGCGGCGTTGTCGGGCGGCAGAGCGGGCGCGTCGTCGGCTGCGCGAACCACGGTGAGATCACCGGACGCAAGGATGTCGGCGGCATCGTCGGACAGATAGAGCCGCATGCCGAGTGGAACTTCACCGGAGGCGGGCTCTCAAGCATGCGCTCCGGACTGTATGAGCTTGAGTCGTCCATGAACACCATGCTCGGCAACATGGGCGCGGGAATGTCTGAAGCGGGCTGGCTGATGCAGGACGCGGCTGACATCGTTTCCGACAGCATCGATATCATCAACGGCTCGACCGGTGGTGATCCCTCCGGTTGGGGCGGGCTCGACGATGACGCCGTAAACCAGCTCAGCGCGAATCTTGAGCAGCTCACCGAAATAATGAGCGAGATCGCCGGGGTAGTCGGCAATGAAACGCTCACCTATGACATGCAGGACGTTTCTTCCGCCATGACGGATGTTTCCGCCGCCATGACGGAAATGCTCTACGGCCTCGGCAATGCTTCCGAAGCGCTGAACATAACCGACGTGTCCGACGCGAACGACCCCGACACCGCGCCCTGCGCCGTAGTGAACGGACTGAACCGCGCCGAGGTAAGCGCCGATACAAACGTCGGCGGCATCGCGGGAAACATTGCGCTGGATGTGTCCTTCGACCGGGAGGATCAGCTCAATATCTCCTCCGTCGTCCTCGACAGCGGGCGCTATGAGGTGCTTGCGCTGATAAGCGGCTGCAAAAACTATGCCGGGGTAAGCGCGGTGAAATCCTGCGCCGGGGGAATCGCGGGCAGAATGGACTACGGCCTTGTCTCCCTCAGCGGCTCCGCCGGGAGCGTGAGCGCCGGGAACGAATACGCCGGGGGCGTCGCCGGTCTCAGCGCCGGGACGCTGCGCGGCTGCACGGCGCGCGCGAACGTCTCCGCATCGAGCTACATGGGCGGTATTGCCGGCAGCGGAAAGAACATCGAGAACTGCCGCGCCATGCCGCACCTTGAGGGCTATGCGGAGTTTCAAGGCTCCATTGCCGGTTTTGCCGACGGCAGCGTCAAGGATAATCTGTATTCCGACTGCACTATCGGCGGAGTGGACGGCTTCAGCTTCTCCGGGCAGGCGCAGTATGTTGACTATGAGGAATTTGCTGCGCTTGATGGTACGCCCGACAGCTTCAGAAAGATAAGCGTCAGCTTCTCGGTCGAGGGCAAGACCATTGAGACGGTCGAGGTGCCCTTCGGCGGCGCGATAGATAAGCTACCCGAGGTTCCGGACAAGGACGGCATGCGCTGGCGCTGGGACGATTTTGACAGCAGCACTATATATTTCAGCACGACTGTGGACGGAAGCTATGTCCGCCCGGTCACGACGCTTGCGAGCGACGGGGATGAACCGCTGCTTCTCGCCGAGGGCGTCTTTGACGAGACTGACAGCCTGCTTGCCGTACCGCTCACGCCGGACTGTGCGGCGCTCGGGATAGACGCGGAGGAGCTTGTCTCGGCCTATACCGTCGAGGTGCCGGGCTATGGGGGAGAGCTCATTGTGCGCATGCTGACAGAGGAGGGCGGCCGGCTCTACGAGCTGCGCGACGGCGCGCTCAACGAATTGAGCTACACCCGCGACGGCAGCCGCATCGTGTTCACGCTCGAAAACGGCGGATCGATAGTGCTGCTTTCGGCGCAGCGCGGAGCCGCGCTCCTGCTGCCGATAGCCGCGGCTGTGGTCATCGCAGCCGGTGTTGCTGTGTTCTTTGTGGTGAGAAAAAAGAAAGCTGCGAAGAATAAGCGAGCCGCATTAGACGATTAACAGGCACAGCTTAGAGTACCATGCAAGCACCCCTTGCCTCTCCCTTTGGGAGAGGTGGCCGAGCACAGCGAGGACGGAGAGGGCAAACAGTTTGATCTTATCATTCAAGAAAAGCTGCAAGCCCCTCTCAGTCACCTTCGGTGACAGCTCTCCCAAGGGGAGAGCCAAGGCATTTATCCCCTCAGTCAGCCTTACGGCTGACAGCTCCCCTTGCAACAAGGGGAGCCTTTTTATTCTCATAAATTTGAAACTTTTTCCAACGGAACACGTCGATATTATAGAATAACATGATCGGAGTGACTGCCATGAAAAAGCTGCTGACGCTCATGCTTGCACTGCTCATGCTCCTGCCGCTGTGCGCCTGCGGAGCAGAGCCTACGGAACAAGAAAGCCCGGAGGAGACATGTTACTGGCGCATCGAGGCGGTGAGCCGCTATCCCTTCGGACTTGACGGCACGATAAGCGCTGCCGCGGCGGACGGGGAGCATGTCTTTTTATGCGGCGTCATGAACGGCGCGCCCTGCCTTGCGCGCATGGACTATACGCTTGACGGCGGACTGCGTATCGGCGAAGCCGCTGTGACGGCGCTGACGGAGGCGGGCAGACCGATCTCACTTGACTGCGCCGCGGGGCGCTTTCTCCTGCTGCTCGGAGAGGAAGCGGAGGGCGGAGCGCAGTACACTGTGAGCGCCTATCTGCCTGACGGCACCCTGACCGCGACTTACCCCGTGAGCGTCGACGCGGGGGACGAGGCGCGCAGCATCCTTGCCCTGCCCGACGGCGGCTTCTGGCTGCGCGGAGTACACAATATCCGGCGCTATTCCGCTTCGGGCGAGGAGATTGAGAGCTTCACGCGCGAGCGCGTCGAGTTCTGCCCGCCGCTGCTGATAGACGGCGAGGCAGTCTTTCAGACTATCGATACCGACAGCCACAGGTCAAAGCTCAATACTTATGACGCGGCGAAAGGGAAGCTTGTCCCCATAGACTGCGATATCGACATGCGCGCGCCGAGCGCGGTGTGCCGCAGCGCTGCCGGAGAAGCGCTCGTGTGCATGGGCGGAACGCTCGTGAGCCTCGGCAGTGACTTCACCGCGGCGCGCACTGTGGAGCTGGACGAGCTATACAGTACGCAGGCGCAGTATATGGAAGTTCTCAGCCTTGATGAGGACACGTATCTTTTAGTCCCCAAGAAGGCCGACACCCTCCCGCTGGAAAACTCAGGAGAGCTTGTGTGTCTGACGCGGGAGTGGACGATAGACAACAGGCGCACGGTGAACATCGCCTTTTACGGCAGAGCGTCGGAAATGCTGGCGACGCTGAAGGGACAGTACATGCAGCTGTCGCCAGACCACCGCGTCGAGTGCCTTGATTACAGCGCGGATGAGGAAGGACTTACGCGTCTGCTACGCGACGTTTCGACCGGGGAGGGGATAGACCTCATCGTCTCCGATGGGTATTCGATCGATACCGCTTCCGGTTTTGCCAATCTTTACCCATTCCTTGATGCCGACCCGGAGCTTTCGCGCGAAAGCTTCATGCCGGGTCTGCTGGCGGGGATCGAGCGCAATGGACGGCTCAGCGAGATATGGAGCGGCTTTTCGATATACACCTTCGTATCAAGCGGCGCGCTGCGCGATAAGCCGGGAGCGCTCAGACTCGCGGAATGTCAGGCGTATCTGGATTCTATTGGCTGCACTGAGCCGCTGTTTAACGGCAGGATGACGAAGACAGAGCTGCTGCGCTGCATGACGCCAGGCATATTCGCGCGCGGGACGGCTGCGCTTGAGTCGGACGGTGTCCGCGCGCTGCTTGAAATGTGCGCGGCAAGACCGGCGGAGGCCGACACCGAAGACGCGGGAACCTCGGAGCTGATGTACACCGACCTTCAGCCGGACTACCTGAACCGCGCCATGGAGTCTGGGCGCGCGCTGCGCCTGCTCGACGGGAGCGACGGCGGGGATGACTTCACAAGCCTTGTCTGCGATCTGCGCGGCTGCTATATGATCCCCGAGACTTGCCAGGATAAGGAAAACGCATGGAGCTTTCTGCGCTTGCTGCTCATGGATGGACAGCAGATGAAGGACTTCGACCGGCGGCGCATATGCTATCCGAGTAATGCCGCGGCGCTCGATGCGGTATTGGATTCTTATGCGCTCCCGGAGCTGGGAGAGACGGTCATGGGTCTTATTGACGGCGCACCGGTGTACACTCAGGAGAGCGCCGGGATGGAGCGGATATTCATCGAGAGCATGCAGCCCTATCTGTATGGGGACACTGACATGGACACGGCGCTCGGTGTCGCGTGGGGCAAGCTCGATATATTCACTGCCGAACACGCTTGACATATTTCTGTCGGCGCGCTATATTGTACTGGATAGTTAAAAATTTTTAACTATCCAGTAATTTTAATTTACGGAAACGGAGATGCAGATAAACATGAATAAGATCGCTGTAGTCACAGGCGGCAGCGGCGGCATAGGCCGCTGCACGGCAGCTTCGCTCAAGGCGGCGGGCTGCACCGTTTATGAGATATCCCGGCGCGATATCCCGTCCGACGGTATCATACATATGAGCGCGGACATCACGGATGAGGCGCAGGTGCGCCGCGCCATAGACGAGATCGCAGAGCAAGAGGGGAGAATAGATATCCTCGTCAATAACGCCGGCTTCGGCATATCCGGTGCGGCGGAGCTGACGGAGAGCCGCGATTCTCACGCGCAGCTTGAATTGAACCTCTTCGGCACAGACAACGTCACGCGTGCGGTGCTGCCGCACATGCGCGCTCAGGGCGGCGGCAGGATAGTGTGCATGAGCTCCATCGCCGGCATAGTGCCGATCCCGTTCCAGCTCTGGTACTCGGT